>JAFGHE010000253.1 GCA_016930295.1 Sedimentisphaerales bacterium | reverse complement strand
TTTTTCTTGACCTGAACGCAATATTTAAGCATCTTTATAGATAGACAAATGATGCCACCATCAAAAGTGGATATTGGCACTTAAAACTGTTGTTTTTAATCCAGAAACAAGCGTTCACAATACTTTTGACGCTGGCGTCCAGACATTTGCCATGAAAATTGATTGGAAAAACAGATGGTGGGAGAGAGGCTTTTTGCTGGTGATACTGGTTTTGGGATTATTCTTGTTTCTGGGCAATCTGTGGAATCAGTACTTATGGCAGGATGAGGCGCAGACAGCCTTGATAAGTAAAACCATCCTTACGGAATTTGTACCGCGCGGTTACGACGGGAAGAATTACTTTTCCCAGGAAGTAAAGGCGGAATATGGTGAAAATTATATCTGGAAGTGGCATACATGGCTGCCATTTTATGTACTGGCGGGATTTTTCAAGATATTCGGGATAAATACCTTTGTGGCGCGTCTGCCGTTTGCGTTATTTGGATTGGGGACGGTGTTTTTTCTGTATTTTTTATGCCGTTCGTGGTGGCCGGACAAAAAAGTGGCAGTTATTGCGACCCTGCTACTGCTGTTGTGCGTGCCGTTTTTGATTTTGAGCCGTCAGAGCCGCTATTACAGCATGTTATCCTTTTTTTCATTATGGGGTTTCTATGCCTATAGCGGACTGGTGGACAAAAAGAAGTATCAGGGCTTATACTATGTTCTGGCGGTAAGCTGTTTATTTCATACCCATTATTTATATAGTGTGACATTTATGGGAGCCACCTGTTTGCATGCCCTGTTGTTTCACCGGCAGCGAGTGCCCAAGGTGTTGCTTTTTTCGGTCATAGTGGTGGTCATCAATCTTCCCTGGATCGTATGGTTTATGGGGATGAAGTATGAGTATGGATTCGATATGGACCGGGCACGACGATTCATTAATACCTATCTGGAGCATATCTTTGTAAACACGTTTTGGGTGTATCTCTGGGGGGTTATCCCCCTGGCCCTGCTGGGAAATTGGATTAAGACTAAAACCTTTTCACTCGGAGACAGGGAGAGTTGGAAAAAGGTTGCCCTGCTGCTGTTTTATATGGTTTTTACTTTTATTGCTCTGTTACTATCAAGCCCCAGCGCCTTATTCCGTTATTTATCACCCTTTATACCGCTTATGGCGATCATCCTGGCATTGTGTGTGGCAGTGCTGGCACGGGTTCATATTCTCCTGGCGCTGTTATTTGGAGTCGTTTTTATTATAACCGGTTCGTTAAATAATTTTTTATATGAGTTGACGCATGATTATGACGGCCCGGTGGAAGGGATCGTCAAATACCTGAAAGAAAACGGCACGGACGATGATGTCGTGGCTATTACATATGGAGATATGCCACTGAAATTTTATACGAATATGAGAGTGGTGGGAGGTATAACGGGGGAAGACTTTTCAGCGGCCCGGCAGGCCAAATGGATCATTATCCGCAAATATGGCCATTTCAGAAGAGATGAGATACGGCGCTTAATAGACGCCGTGGATAATATCTGGATAGATGAACATAACAGGTTAGTGATTGAAAGAGGTAAATTTATCAAGTCCGTCATTGATTATCCGGATATTCCTTTTGAAAACAGAGAGACACCCCTTCAACATAAATTTCGTACCGTAATGGACGAGGACCGGGTTATTATACTCAAGCGAAGGTAAATTACGGTAATAGTTATATTGAAATGAATAAAAAGCATGGCACGAAGAAACAATCAGAAGAAGACACCACATGTGACACCCGAGATCCAGGACTCTGCACCAGAGGCAGGTACGGGCAGGGGGGATGGATACTGGATATGGATCGGTCTGGTCGTGATAATTTTATTTATCGCGGCGATTCGCATACATCTGCTGGATGTTAGTTTGGAACGTGACGAAGGCGAATATGCCTATGCGGGGCAACTGATATTACAGGGCATACCGCCTTATAAGCTGGTGTATAACATGAAGATGCCGGGGATTTACGCGGCGTATGCGCTGATCCTGGCGGTTTTTGGTCAGACCCACACGGGCATCCACCTGGGGCTGCTGTGCATCAACGCGGCTACTACCGTTATGGTGTTTTTGCTGGCGAAAAAGCTGTTTGTACCGCTCAGTGCTCTGGGGGCGGCAGGGGCTTTTGCATTTTTATCGACGAGTCAATGGGTACAGGGGATATTTGCCAATGCCGAACATTTTGTGATTCTACCGGCCCTGGGCGGCATTTTATTACTGATGCATTGGTCCCGGATACAAAAGGGCGCATTCCTGCTGATCGGGGCTGTTTTGTTGGGTTTGGCATTTCTGATGAAACAGCATGGCGGGGCGTTTGTGGTTTTCGGGGGGGGGTATCTTGTTATTACCGAAATTCGGCGACGGCCGTTTTCCGGGCGAGTATTTATCCGACGAATTATCTGTTTCCTCCTTGGTGTATTTCTTCCGTTCGGCCTGACCTGCCTGATTCTTTGGTGGACGGAAGTGTTTGATAAGTTCTGGTTCTGGACTGTTGGTTATGCACAGGAATATATTTCCTCTGTCAGCTTATCGGATGGTCTGGAAATGTTGAAGTTCTGGATAGCCAGGATGGTCGGCACAACTACTTTGATATGGATTTTGGCTGGAATCGGCCTGACGGCGTTGTTCTGGAACAAACAGATACGGGCAAAAACAGGATTTACCCTGGGTTTTTTGTTACTATCTTTTTTGGCAATCTGTCCTGGTTTTTATTTTCGGCCCCATTACTTTGTGCTTTTGTTGCCGGCGATATCACTGCTGGCCGGAGTGGCGGTCGGTTCTTTGGGAGATGTTCTCAGGCGATGGCAGCACCCGAAGGCAAGTGTGATTATCCCTGTTATTCTGATAGGTCTCGTTCTTTTTCATACCGGATATCAGCAGAGACAGTTCTTTTTCGAAATGAGTCCTACCCTGATCTCGCGCATTAACTACGGACGTAATCCGTTCCCGGAATCCCTGGAGATTGCCCGGTATATCAAAGAGCATTCAGGGCCGCAGGACCGGATTGTAGTATTGGGTTCGGAACCGCAGATCTACTTTTATTCCGGCCGGCGTTCCGTCACACCCTATATCTATACCTATGCGATGATGGATAAGCATGATTTTGCTTCTTTGATGCAGAAGGAGATGATAGCCGATATTGAATCGAAGAAACCAAAATTTCTGATATTAGTCCGGGTAACAACTTCCTGGCTGGCAAGCAGGGATTCCGATTTTACTATAATTGACTGGTATCCCGGATATCTCGAAAGATATTATCAGTTGTGTGGTTATATTGAAATTGGGAATCCGGAGCAGGATACCGTGTATGTATGGGACGAACAGTGCCTTGGATATCAATTCCGGCCTAATGACTGGGTAGCCGTGTTCAGGAGGAAGCTGTGAAGTTAAGATTCATCCGGCTATAACAGTTCTATGGAGAGACCTTTTGTGATCTGATTTAAAATCCTTATTGATCAGAAAATAAGATCTTTGGTTTAAAGCATGTCAAAATGAAAAAGAAACTCTTCTTCCGAAGTGGATCGGGCGGAAATGTTTTGAATCCATTCAAAAGCAGTCTGTTTTTGAGAAAAAGTCCGATAGGTTTCCGTGCCGTTACCATAGATAGTGAGAATCCATTGATCCTGATTATTCTGGCGTAACCAGAAAATCAGATTAATGCCTAAAGAACGTCCCTCCAATGAACCGTCAATCTGGTGTCGCCAAAAGATGGGATTGAGTGGTGACGCGTTTCCCTCCGAAAGAGTTGTCAGGGTATGCTCCATGATCTCTCCTTTCGTGACCCTTCTGGGAAGGTTTAAAATGGCTGCTCAGATAGATCGGAGTCCCTTCCAAATCTTACCTACATCCTGTAATTTTGTATATAGAATCATATTTTTCTTTTAGGGATAGGTCAATGATAATTTTAAAAAAATGATTATTATTGACAACGGCTGTACAATGAAGATAAAATATGAAGTAGCCGTGTTTTATCTAATGAAATGTTTGCCAAAAAGCCTGTTTTTAGAAAAAAAGTATAATTTTTCAGGTTAATATAATTTTAACATAAATTTAATATTTATAATTTATCACTCTTGTCCAAAATAAATATTGAAAAGTAAATAGAGTTATCTCCGGCATCGGTTATATTTGTTTTAGCAATAAAAAAACCAAAAACCGGAGATATAAGCATGATAAAAGTAGCGAGCCTGTTTGCACAAGTACTTTCTTTGATAAATCGCAACAAATTTGCCAGATCGGTGTATTATTTGGATGCCGAGAGGTCGGCAAAAGGCTTCCGTTGTTGGGAGCAATTTGTAGCCATGCTATTTTGCCAACTGGGCGGAGCAAATTCGCTGCGGGAGATTTTTGGCGGATTGGCTACCGCGATGGGTAAGGTTAAGCACTTGGGAATAAATCACTTGCCTAACAAATCGACCTTGTCCTATGCCAATACCCATCGGCCTTGGCAACTATACGAGCGGGTGTTTTATGACTTATTGGAACAGGCCAGAGAGTTGGCGGCCACCAAACAGCGGCGGTTCCGGTTCAAAAATCCTCTGATGAGCATCGACGCTTCGACCATCGACTTATGCTTGAGTATGTTTGATTGGGCCCGATTCCGGCGGACTAAAGGAGCCGTTAAGCTTCATTTGATGCTGGACCATCAAGGTTGCTTGCCTTGCTGGGCATGGATAACCGATGGCAAAGTGGCCGATGTCAAAATGGCTCAAAAGCTGGAATTTGTCCCTGGAACGGTCATCGCTGCGGACCGTGGCTATGTGGACTACGAGCTTTTTGCCCGATGGACAGAACAAAAAGTATGGTTTGTCACGCGTGCCAAAGATAATATGAACTACCGTGTGGTAAAGAACAGGCAATTGCCTAGTCGTGGCCATGTTTTGAAAGATCAAGAAATCAAACTAACCGGCTATTATTCGAAACAGAAATGTCCTTATCGAATGCGAAGGATTGTGGTCTGGGATAAGGAGCAAGAACGAGAAATCGTTTTGCTGACAAACCAGATGGACTTTGCCGCCAGTACGATCTCGAATATCTATAAGGATCGCTGGTAAATAGAATTGTTTTTCAAGGCGATCAAGCAGAATTTGAAGATAAAAACCTTTGTCGGCACTAGCGAGAATGCCGTTAAGACACAGATTTGGACAGCATTAATATGTATGCTGTTGCTAAAAATATTGAAGATGCGTAGCAGCTTTGGCTGGAGCTTGTCTAATCTGTCAGCGATGCTGCGTTTTAATCTACTGACGTACCGCGATTTATGGTCTTGGCTGGACGAGCCGTACCAGATTCCACCGGCAGAGCCGCCTGATGGCCAGCTTTTGTTGTTTTGGTGACGATTTGGACATCAGAAATTCTATGATGAAAAAAAAGTGGCAACCTGAAACTGGAAATGGATAAAACTTGTCTGAAACAGCCATTTCGGATGGGTTTTTTATAGGCATAAAGTAAAATTTAGATTATTTTGGACAGCAGTGATAATTTATAGTACCTGATGAGGAAAGGATGCCATGGTCAGGAATAGTAAGACTCGTTGTATAGGAATTCTCACCTCAGGAGGAGATTGTCCGGGTCTCAATGCAGCAGTTCGAGCGATCGCCAAGACCGTGATTAAGGCCTATGGGATTCGTGTTATCGGAATATTGGATGGTTTTCGTGGTTTAGTTGAGAACCGTACGGTCCATCTGGAAAATAAGGATGTCAGCGGGATTCTGACGCTGGGGGGTACGATATTGGGGACCTCACGTGATAAGCCTCATAAGATGCCCATGGGTGGCAAAACGATAGATATGTCGGATGTAGCCGTGGCCAATGCGAAAAATCTCCATATTGATTGTCTGGTATGTCTGGGTGGCGGGGGTACACAAAAGAATGCTTACCGTCTTCATAAACAGGGAGGTATCAATGTGTTAACCTTGCCTAAAACCATAGATAATGATGTATATGGTACGGATGTATCTTTTGGATATGATACCGGTCTGCAAATAGCTACGGAGGCGATTGATCGTCTTCATACCACGGCCACCAGTCACCACCGGATAATTGTATGTGAGGTTATGGGCCATAGTGCCGGCTGGCTGGCCCTGGGTGCAGGATTAGCCGGGGGCGCTGATGTCATATTGATACCGGAGTTACCCTATGATCTGAATATTGTAGCGGAGTACCTCTTAGAGCGCCGTCGCAGCGGCCGGCGTTTTTCTATTGTGGCCTTGGCTGAAGGCGCGGAATCTCAGGAAGACATAAAAAGCCGCCAAAAGAAAAAAATCAAGAAGAAACGATCTTCTGTTAATACCCGAATAAAATCGATAAGTTCTCTGAAGGATCTCGATAAAATCGACGACGACCAGAACGGCACCCTGGTCGTGCGCGAAATACAGGGGGAGGAGCGAACCTATCATCTGGTGCAGGAGCCCAAGGCCAGTCGAGTGGCCAGACAACTGCAGGAATTAACCGGCACGGAAGCGAGAGTTACATCACTGGGTCATGTTCAGCGGGGAGGAGTTCCCAGCGCTTTTGACCGGTTGCTATGTACTCGCCTGGGGGCCAAGACCGGTGAGCTTCTGGCCGAAGGAGTGTATAACGTGATGGTGGCCTATCGCGGCGGTGTGTGTGTGCCGGTCCCTTTGGAAGATGTGGCAGGTAAGCGTAATACCGTACCGGCGAATCATCCCATGATCGAAGCCGCACGTCTGGTGGGAACATGCCTGGGAGTTTAATGTTTATTTTCTGGTAAGGATTCTCCTTGATACAACTAATCTTCTGCGGTGAGTGTCATTTTGGAAACGTGATTTAATCATGAAGACCTTGTTATTAATGCGTCATGCCAAGTCGAGTTGGAAGGATCAGAGCCTCAGTGATCATGAGCGCCCGCTCAATAAGCGCGGCAAACGGGATGCTCCGCGGATGGGGGAATTAATCAAACAGAAGCATCTGGTACCGGATATGATTATCAGTTCCACTGCAGTGCGGGCGCGTAAGACGGCTGAGAAAGTGGCGCAGGCCTGTGGATATACCGGCGAGGTAGTATTGCGCCAGGAATTGTATCATGCCTCGCCGGGGACGTGTCTGGCCGTTCTGGCCCGGTTAGGCGCAGATAACGAGACGGTCTTGCTCATAGCCCATAATCCGGGGATGGTCGAGTTGTTAGATATGTTATCAGACAATCCGTTGGATTTTCCTACCGCGGCCCTGGCGCAGATTACGTTTGAGGTCGACGAGTGGTCGGATATCAGCCTGGGGCATCCGGGATGCCTGATGAATTTCTGGCGCCCGCGAGAGCTGGAATAAAACTCAAAATATATAGTTGATTTTCCTGCCTGAACGGTCATATCATCAAATAACATAAGCTTTAAAAGGACTATCGATATGGCCAAAGAAAAAGACAACAAAGAAGACATCTGCAAGAAAACTCTCTGTTCATTAGTCAAAAAGAATTATCACCAGGACCATCCCCGTGAATACATGTCGCTGATGAAGAAGGCCGGATATTTATGCGCTAAATGCGGACGCCCGACGGTAAATAAAAAGAATGTCTGTAAGCCGGTGAAGATATGATATCCGTGATGAGAAATACGAAATCCTCTTGGATTATGAGGCTTTCCTGCGGCTTTGTTCGGGCTTGAAAAAGGCCGGCCTTACCGGGCTTTTATCGCGATCAAATTTTTTATAATTACGAAATCTTTATCCGTTATAACCTCTCTTTATTATCAACAATACTGGCTGACACCTTTACTCTCTATCCGGGGTATAAGGTGTTTTACTTTGGTTTTCTCAGTGGTTTGAAACGCACGGTGGATTTTTTGGAGGTGCGGGTGGCGTCGAGTGCTTCATGGAAGAATAGTTCCTGGGCACGCAGGGGCTTCTTTTTGTCAGTGATTTTTTTATAGGTGCCGTCGGGTAACAGGCGGCGTGATTTTTGGTTATCGTTAAAGTAGGTCTGGAGGATACCGAGAGCACGGCGCCGGTGTGCGGGGTCTTTGATGGGAAAGAGGATTTCCAGTCGTTTGTCGAGATTTCGGGTCATCCAGTCGGCGCTGCTGAGATAGAGTTCTTCGTGACCGGCGTTGCGGAAATAAAAGATACGCGGGTGTTCCAGGAACCGGTCGATGATGGATACAACCTCGATATTTTCAGAGACTTTTTTTACGCCCGGCCGCAGAGAGCAGATGCCGCGTATGTTGAGCATGATTTTTACGCCGGCCTTACTGGCACGGTAAAGGGCCTGTATGATCTGTTTGTCCTGGAGAGAGTTGACCTTGGCCATAATCAGGCCGGGGTTATCCTGCGTGGACGATTGAATTTCGCGTTCGATCAGTTCGATGAAACGGCGGCGCAGGTCGGTGGGCGCGATAGTCAGTTCAGACCAACCCACAACTTCGGAATAGCCGGTGAGCAGGTTGAAGAAGGCGGCCACATCGGTCGCTATTTTGTTATCGCAGGTTATCAAGCCCATATCGGTATAAAGTCGCGCGGTTTTATCGTTATAATTACCGGTCGCCAGATGGACATAGCGGCGTATGCGGCCAGCCTCGCGGCGTACAATGAGCAGGGCCTTGGAGTGGGTTTTATAGCCGGCAATGCCGTAGATGACCAGGCAGCCGGCATCTTCCAGACGACGGGCCCACTGAACATTTCGCGCCTCGTCAAAACGTGCTTTCAGTTCGACCAGAACGTTCACTTGTTTGCCGGACTGGGCCGCCTGTTCCAGGGCCTTGATGATCGGGGAATCCCCGCTGGTTCGGTACAGGGTTTGTTTGATGGCCAGGACATCAGGGTCCTCGGCGGCCAGGGTAACCAGATGTATTACCGGATCGAACGATTCATAAGGATGAAAGAGCATGATGTCATGGTCCTGAATAGCCTGCCAGAGGTCGTCCTGACCGATAAGGTCGCGCGCGGGCTGGGGCGGCCAGTCAGGATCTTTTATTTCTTCCGAGCCGGGGCGGGTGACGATCTCCATTAAGGAGGTAGCGTCCAGCATGCCGTCAATTTCGTACACTTCTTCGCTGCGCAACTGGAGCCAGTCCACTAAAAAACTTTTTATTTTTCGGTTGGGATGGGCTGAAATGACCAGTCGCAGGGGGCGACGTCGGCGTCGATCCAGGACGGCCTTTTCCATCGTGGCCAGCAGGTCGCCCACATCATCGTCCTGCACGGCCATATCGGCGTCCCGGGTAATACGGAAGACATTCACTGCCTGAATTTTGTGCTGCGGGAATAATCGGTCGATATTCCCGGCCATGACATCTTCGAGCCGGGCCAGTTCCACTTCTTTGTCCGTCGGGATGGTGACGAACCGGGAGAACTGGGTGGGAACCGGAACGACCATAATACGTTCAACAGATGTCTTATTTTTTCCGGAAGTTTCTTTTTCCGTCTCTTTCGGAGTCAGCAGAACGGCCAGAAAAAGCTGAAGGCCGGGCAAGAGGGGAGGGGGATCGAGTTCCTGGATGGCTACCGGAGTCAGCACCGGCAGGATTTCCGAAGTAAAAAAAGAACGCAGGAATTTTTTCTGGTCCATGGTCCATTGCGGGGTCTCCGGAACATGGATTCCGAATTTGACCAGTTGCTTCAGGATACTTTTTATGCCGGCCGCCTGTTCGTTTACCATGCGGCTGACGCGATGGTGGATGCTTTTAAGCAGCTGGCTGGGGGTCAAGCCGCTGATATCTCTGGTTCTAATCCCGGCATCCCGCTGCTGAGTTAGTCCGGCCACCCGGACCATAAAAAATTCGTCCAGGTTGGAACTGACAATCGATAAAAACTTGAGTCTTTCCAGTAACGGCACTTCCGGGTTGAGGCCTTCCTGTAAAACCCGGTCGTTAAATTCGAGCCAGCTGAGTTCACGGTTGATAAACAGGTTCGTCGATTTATAAGATTTATCACCTTTTTTTTTCATTTGGTTTTCCTATATATAGCCATCATACATGCTCAAAGTCTCAGCGTTTTTTTCTGTAGGCAGCAGGCCAATATAAACAACCATTCCATTCATAACTCCTTTGTGCCTATATGCCTTTTGTCCTTTGGGCCGGGGTTACTCAATAGCCGTGGCTTTTCTGATTATTTTATGTTTTTCCTGGTCTTCTTCCAATCGGATTTTGATACCGAAGATATCTTCAAACATATCACCCTTGAACGAGACATTCAAACGTTCCAGATACATATCAGTTACCCCGGCCACGTAGATGATGAGGCTGTCTTCCTGCCGTTCGAACCGAAAGCTGGTGGGCTGATGGGCATGGGTGGCATGGAGCGCGTCTGCCACCCGGAGCAGGGCCGCCATCTTACTGATTAACATACGTTGTTCCCGGGAGAGGTTGACATATTCCAGATGGGTGGATTTGGGGGCACTGCGCCGATGATAGCGGGCCACATGGGCCACCAGGTTGTGTTCGTCCCGGCTGAGTCCGAAGATCTCCGAGTTTTTGATCAGGTAGAACGAGTGTTTGTGATGTGCTCGGGTGCTGATAAAATGGCCGGTTTCATGGAGCAGGGCGGCCACATGCAGGAGGACTCTTTCGCGAACGGATAGATGATGTTCAGATTGGAGCAGATCAAATAACCGGATGGCCAGTTCCGCCACTTTATTGGAATGATCAAGATCCACTTGATATCTCTGGGCCACCGATATGGCCGAATGAATAACGCCCTGGGTAAGAGAGCGGTCCTCACGGCCGGTTACCCGACGTGCCATATCCAGCAGTAATCCGTCGCGCATGGAAATCTGAGCCACCATCAATTCCCTGGCTTTGAGAGTATCCAGAAGCTCACGATAAACCAATAACGCCGGACTCACGGTTTCCGCATCTGTGAAGGGCAGACTATATTTTGCGGCCAGTTCCTCCGGTGAAAGGACCAGACATTTTTCCAGAAATTTAAGAAACGCTTTCTTTTTAACCGTAATAATTTCCGAAGTTTTTCCAGGCCGGCCAATTTCCCGGGCCGCAAACCGGGCATCTCCTCCAATAGCCACGATGGTTTGGATTTTTTTCAGGGGCAGAAGTGTGGAGATGCCTGAAATTTCGTTTTCTATTCGCGAGGATATCATTTCAGCCGCCTGGCGGGGAGATTCATTACCGGTAATAAGGGCTTCCTGGAGCCGGATGGAACCCAGGGGCAGACTTTGCGAGGCAATAATCTCCGATTTATGCATAACCGTCAGCAGGGTACTGCCGCCCCCGACCTCGGCCGTTAA
>JAFGHE010000252.1 GCA_016930295.1 Sedimentisphaerales bacterium | reverse complement strand
GGACCCATACCCATGCCTGGACCCATACCCATGCCTGGACCCATACCGCGTCCGCCCTGAAAACCTGGAGGTCCGACAGGAAAAATGTCAGACGAATTGTCACTTAGTAATAAATCCCATTCATCAGCAGAGGCCGTTGTCTGCTGGCCAAAAACCATAGTTCCACTAATAATCAGCGCCCCAATAAAAACCCATAACTTTTTCAAATTAATTCTCATAACCATATTCCTTTCTTTAAATTATACTATTTCAAATCTGGTACTGAAGTTCTCAGCATCTTATTATATAGTAAAGTTTTTTGTCACTGTATAGTACGTTGTATGTTTGCATACAGACAAACTTCTGTTTTTAACCGGCGGGAGGTTCCTTTACATCCAGTGGAGGCGGCCCCCAATTATCTTGCAGCATGGGTTGATAATCCCGGTTCCTTCGCGGGCCCGGCTGTCGATCTCTTCCCCAGCCTCTGCCCGCTCCGGGTGGCGGTCCCCATAATTCCCGGTCGAGCGCCTGACCATGGTTCCAGCCGGGTTCACCACGAAGTCCTCGTTGACCTCTGCGCGGGCCTTGAGGTTCCCATTCACTGCCGGGACCTTTTCTTCCCGGCCTCTGAGCCCAACCTTGTCCGCGCATTCGGCCGTTCCAACCCGGTCCGCGCTGCTGGCGACCTGTACGAGCCATACCAGCCCAGGCGGGAGGGCCATAGCCGTTTCGTTGTTGGCCTCGATACCACCCAGCACGACCGCGCCCTTTTTCTTGAGGGCCCATTCCGGCCCAGGGAGGTGGTCCTTGTCCGGAACGTCGCCAACCTCGGTCCCAGTCCGCACCCGGATTCTGCCTTCGGCCTCTAAATCCCATCCTGTTCCTTCCAACTTGTCCCCATCGATTACCTCTTCGACCTTGAGCCCGTGCAGCCTCTGGTAGGCGCCCTCTGCCGAGCCTCGCACTCCATTGTCCGCCGCCAGAGCGACCGCCCCGGCCGGTTCCGCTAAAATCATCCCGGCCCCGGCCAAATCTACCTCTCTGAGCGAATCCTCTGTCCATACGCCTTTTTACTTGGCGCCTGTCCAAAGCACGGTCCCGGCGTAGTCTTTTTCGGACTTGAGACTGCCTTTGGATCTTGGCTTTCCTGTCCTTTTTCCGCTGCTGCTTCTTTAGCTGGGCTTTATCCTTTTTCTCTTTCTGTAATGTTGGATTTTTACTCTCGGTATCTCCGGGGCTCGTTTCGGATTGAGCCAGACTCGGGCAATACCACAGTCCTACTAACAACAGGATCGTAATCATTTTAAGTAACGTTTTCATAGGTATTCTCCTTTCCAAACAGATCGTCCAAAGGCTCTTCTATCTCGTCCCACATCAATGAGACTTCGATAATCACCAGATCGTCGATCTCTTCTTCGCCATCCATTTCCTGAGTCAAGGCAACCTCCCACAAAGCTGAATCATCATCGTAAATATCAACAAGTTTTGGGGAAGACAGAGGAGTTGATACAGGAACAGAACCAGGACCAGTCCATAAAGTTATTAAAGTAACAAATATAATTATTATGGCCGCGGCCGAGGCAAATCGCATGGACCAGATGTATACTCTTCGGGCAGGCCTGTGACTTAAGTGTGTTTTAATCGTAATCTCAATCTGATCAAGCAGTTCTGCGGGAGGATCCGGCTCACTTTGACTGTTTAAAAGCTTGTCGCCCGCCTGTAAATCGGTGATGATCTCCTGAGCCTGTTGCTCATCAATCTGCAGGTTTTTGACTAGTTGCGTAATGTCTTCTTCCAACTTTTTCATGATTTCTCCATTATCTTTTTCAGCTTTTTCAAACCCCGATGCACCCGGGTTAGCGCAGTGCCGATGGGTATCTGAAAATGCCCGGCGATTTCCTGAAAACTCAGTCCGCCGTAATGGCGCAGCATGATAATCTCTTTATCAGAATCCGGCAGCATTGCCAGGGCCTGCTGGAGACTATCATATTCTTCACTTTTTTCCAGTTGGTCGATCGGTTCCGGGACCGATGCCTCAATCGAGTTTATCAGTTGTCCTTTTTCCCTGACGGCATCGTGCAAAGGAACGACTGTTCCCCGGCGTTGTTTCTTTCGGGAACGGTCACGTACCATATTGGCCGCCACACAAAAAAGCCAACTTTCAAAACGTCCCTGATGCTGATAATCTTTAATTTTTTCCAGGAGTTTAACAAATATATCCTGTAGCAAATCTTCGGCGTCATGAACGGAACCGCTGGTACGAAGAAAGAAGCGATACAACTTTGGGCCGAATTCTCGTAACAGACTATGGAAGGCTTCGGGTCGGCCCTGTTGACAAAGTCTTATAATTTCTTCCAGCGAGTCGTGTTCCATAATCAGCCATTCTACCTAGTAAAACGTCGCAAAGAAAAATATATTGCGTAAAATTTTCCATATTCGACTTCCGTCTTTTTAGACGGCTTTTAATGGTCGGTTCCAATATGTACTATAATCTCAAGACGGATTCATTGTCCCAACAGAGATGGCTGATTTTAAAGGTCTATTTGAAAAGGATTTATATGCGATATGTAAAAATGTGTTTCGCGTGCCGACCCAATAACACTTTCCGGATTATTTAAAATCATCGTAAACTATTTAAATCTTAAACACAAAGGTCCATATACACCTTAATGCTTAGCTTGTAGTTGAGTATGCCCCTCCTGCAGGCCCTCTGAATGGGCGATGATGTGAATGGATCCGCTCTGACCTTCAAGGGTCCGAAGAATCAACATGGCCTTACCGTTAAAGAGCTTACGGTACTCGGCCTGAAAAGGTTCGAACGAAAGGGGATTACCGTTTCCCACGCCGGCAATGGAGACCGGTCCTTCAACCTCAAAGTGAATCAGATTATCTGCCAGCGGACAAAGTGTTCCTTTTTCATCCAGGGCTTCAACCAGGATATAACACAGATCTTCACCCGAAGCCCTCAGTTCATCTCGGTCGGGCGTCAGACGAACGACTGCCGGCTCACCGGCAGTACGCATAACCGCCTGGCCAATTTCCCTGCCGCTGCGGTAAGCAACCGCTTTTAACTCACCCGGTTCATAAATAACCTCGTCCCACCGCAGACGATAGGTATACGTGGGTAAATAGTAGCTTGATTCAACCACCTCGGCATATACGCCGACTTCTTTAATACAGGGCCAGGCTCTCCGTTTCAATTCGGTAAATTTCATGCGTATATATCGGGCCCGCGTATCCACTTCATAAGTTATTTGTGTGGGTGATTTCCAAAAGCCCGCACTGTCGCTGGCATCTTTTGATATCAGGGTTTCCCAGCTTGATGCATCCGAAGAAATGTTAATCTCATACCCGAGATTATCTATCACGGAGTCAAACTCAAATACCAGATATCCAACCGAGTGAACCTCGCCCAGGTCCACCTGCCACCATTGCGGGGTAGTATTTTCCTGAGCACACCAGCGCGTGGTTCGATCATTATCAACAGCATGCGCCGTGGCGTGGTCGGACCCTGTGGAACTGGCCTGGACAGGCTTGTTCAGGGCTAAATTCGCCGGTCGGGCCGGGATGACACCTTTGGTTCGGCGACCGAGTGATTTCCCATTCAGGAACAGTTCCGCGGAATCGCCGTTTGTATAGACAAAAACAGGTACATTCTTGCCGAGATAATCGGGCCAGTTCCAGTGAGGCAGAATGTGTACTGTGGGTGTATCCGGGCGCCAATAACTGCGGTACAGATAGAACCGGTCCTTGGGGATGCCACACAAATCGACAATCCCGAAGTAGGAACTACGCGCCTCCTCACTAAAAGGAGTGGGTTCCCCCAGATAATCAAATCCGGTCCATACATATTCACCGGCCACAAAGCGGTCTTTTTCCATCAGAGCAAACTCGGCGTCCGCTATATCCGACCAGGGTGCGGAATTCATATCGTAGGAGTCCACCTGTAATTGTTTCGAATAGCTGGTCTTTTCCTTCGGATGGGGTAACTCGTAAAAGCCCCGGGTGCTCAGTGCCGAGGCGGACTCGGAATAGATAATGGGCCGGTCCGGATACTTTTGCCGGTAACGGGCATATCGGCGTCCGTAATTCCAGCCGGTCAGGTCCAGGGCTTCGAAGGTCTCTTGATCCACGCTCGAGGGATAACAACAGCCTATACCAACCGGACGGGTGGAATCGTACTCACGTACAAAATCACTCATAAATTTCACCCGTTCCGGTGACTTGCCCTGCTTGTCGTGCGGATAATCCACAATTTCATTGCCAATGGACCAGACCACCACGCAGGGATGATTTCGATCGCGCAGAACAAGGTTGCGGATCTGTTTTTTTCCGTGCTCTTCCAGCGGCGGCTGATCCTCAATCCGGTCCGCGGTTCCGTTCCATTTGTCAAAACATTCATCCCAGAGAACAAAACCCATCCGGTCGCACAATTCCAGCAGTTCCGGCGCGGAAGGGTTATGGCTGGTTCGAATGGAATTACAGCCTAACTCACGCATGATTTCCAATTGCCGCTCCATGGCACGGGTATAAAAAGCTGCGCCCAGCGGGCCGTGGTCGTGGTGCAGGTTCACACCATACAGCTGCACGCGGCGCCCGTTTAAATGAAATCCATCGTCAGCGGTGAATTGGAAGGTACGGATACCGAAAGAAGTATCCATCGTATCCACGATTTTATCTCCATGGTGCACGCGTACTCTCGCAGTATAAAGATTCGGGCTGATGATATCCCAGCGCCGGGGATGGGCAAATTTGAATGTCTGATCCACATCCTGGGAACCGCCCGCAGGCAGGCCGGCATTTATTTGCCCGGTCGCCACCTGCCGGCCGTCGGGGTCGATCAGTATTATCTCAACCGTAACCTTTGACTGGCTCTCCTGGTGATTTTCGATGGTCGAACGTACACGTACTTTAGCCGATTCATCGCTGACCTCAGGAGTCGTTACAAAAGTACCCCAGCCGGCCACATGGACCGGGTCACAGAGTGTCATAGTCACCTTGCGATATATCCCGGCGCCGGGATACCATCGTGTGCCATGCTGACGGGTATCAACCTCTACGGCGATGACATTCGTTTGGCCAAACCTGACATACGGTGTGGCATCCACCCGGAACGACATATATCCATAATCCCACTCGCCGGCCAATTGCCCGTTCACATAAATCCTGGGAAATGCCATCACCCCATCGAAATCAAAATAAACACGTTTACCGTTATCTTCCTTAGCCAGGGCGAATGTCTTTCGATACCAGCCTACTCCCTTCCACGGTAATTTGCCGGCATAACCATTTTCCTCGGGATTAAATGGACCCGAAATGGCCCAGTCATGAGGCAAACATATCGCCTGCCAGTCGGAATCATCGAATTCCAGTTCCACTACACTTTCATCCTGCTCGCCCCGGGCAAACTTCCACTCCCGATTAAAATTCACAACAGACCGCTGAGCATAAAGACCTGGCGGTTGAAATATCAATACGACAAACGCTAATAAAGTGATTTTTATATAAGAATTCTTCATAACTTAAAACCTCTTCTATTTCAGTATTCAGATGATATAAGTGAAATATACATCATAATACCTTTATCATTTAATATAAATCTATGATTTAATGAAATGTACACTTTAGATATTTCTATTTTTGCCAAGGATAAGGTTTTACAGATTCTGGACAACTATCAGAATAAGTATTAAATTCTTCCTTGGTAAGTGGATACCATTCATTATAAGGATATCGGCGAAAAAATTGACCCAGGCTTTCACGAAAGTGTTCCGTGCCTACATTGTTTAAACGTGCTACTCTAAGATCTCGCATATTATCAAGTTCTTGGCGTGGTACACGTAAAATAACACGAAAATCTGCAGCCATACGATTTTCGAAACCAAAATGAGAATCTGCAGGAAGGTAAAACAAGCGAAGATTCATTTTAGAATGCTGAATAATTAGTTTGTTCCATTTATTAGGATTTCTAGGAGGAGTTTGTAAGTTTAGAGCTTTAGTGTACTCATCGATCTGACAAAGGCATAAATACTCACCACGAACAGCATCACAGTTTTGAGTAATGACGATAGCATTTACTGGCTTAATCGGAAATATTGCCGTAATAGCAGATGTCCCACCAGTCTCATCAATAATATCTCGCCAATTAGTAAGCCGAGTATTACTATCATCCTCAATGATTGGGATTTTTAAAAGAGAAAAATCCACTCGTGGAATATTTTGAAAAATATCACCTTGTTTAATAGGTTTAGTGATGTCGACCGAATCATAAATCATAACTAAAATTCATCTTCCAATATACTTAATAAAAATTGCGTCTCTGCCTTACGCTCCTCATCCAAACGTCTATCCGTATCTTCAAGTATTTGAAGAGCAATCCTTCTGGCTTCTGTAAGAGAAATATACAGCCCCTGTTTTCTTTGAATAGACCAAAAAACAGATGATGCGCCTGAACGACGCAGTTCCTGGCGAGGATCAATATAACCAATGGTGATAGTGGAAGCTGTAGCGGCTAGTAACCATCGGCCTATATAACTATACAAAGAAGAACTCTTTGGCCTGATACTCCTATAAAAGGGTGGTTGAAAGCCATCATGGATATCTGAAATAGTTACAGAATCGATATCAGGTGTCGTCTCTGTTGGCAATTCGCTAAATAACCTATTATTATTCATTTGTATCTTCATGTTTCTTCCTCGAAAGATCTCATTAATTCTCCCCGACTAAGGGTAAAAAACCAGTTGTCTGTAATTGAATGAGCATCTTCAATCCAACTTTCAATATGGTCTCTATTAAAGGGAGCATTTTCACCTTTTGAACGAATAGTGATCTCAAGAATGATACTGGGTTTATTTTTATGTATTCCTCTGGCAAAGTTAAGAATCCCATCACCTTTTGGGTTTTTTAGTGAGTAAGTAAGATTAAGTCTTAATGCTTCAAGATTTTCAGGACTGCCTGTTTTTTCAAATAAACGCGGATCAACTTTTACTTCGGTATGAAGAAACTGATTAATAAATTGCGCTGGATCCATTTCATCGGGATCAATATGAATAGCATCAATATAATGCAGTTGAATATAATTAGGTTTAAATTTATGAATTTCAGAAGGATACGATTTAAAAATTTCATCCACCGCGATTAAAATTCTTGAACGAAAATCTGTCCAAGTATAACCCTCTGTGTCATTTACGGTTAGAATACCAGGCCCAATTTGAGTTAAAGGCCATTTATCTTTATCAGAACGAAAACGATGCCTTACACTATACGCTGTCATTACTTCAGGAACTTCTGCGGAAGGGAGATCTTCTAAAAAAGGATAATCTTCTTTGACAGCATCATAGTAACGCCCCAAGGCGATGCGGAAACCCGGATCTTGCGGAGGAAATCCCTGCCCGGTATCGCGAAGTTCCCAGCGCAGTTCAAAAATTGCTTCGACAAGGGGTTTATTAGATAAATCATGAGGTTCAGGTATCACATCATAATTCATTATATCTCCTTAAATTCAAAAAGGTTGCGTTTCTATTAATGTGTTTTACCTCATCGATTATTTATCTTATTTACGACAATTAGGCTTTGTAGTTCATATTGTGTTTCATCTATGCTATGGCTTTAGTATTCTTGATGACTCAATAATTCGTTCTATGTAATAATACCCTTAATTTTATAAATCAGCCTGTAATTTTAATAACGTAAGTATAATACTTTAAAAAACCTCATGATTCAATAGATTCTTTTTTAACATTTCATTATTGTCAATATTAAGAAAAACAGGCCTTTCTTACTTATCTGTTGAAAATAAGATGTATCGATTATATAACCCGTACCTAATGTCCATAAGAAATGATTACATTCCTATACTATTTTAATTTCATTCGCAATAGGATTTACGAAAAGTTTATATGTTGCTTTTTTATCCTATATTCACTTAAATCGTTGCAAAAGAATGGGTTATGATACATATAATCCTTTGGGTTTTTACAAAAAAACTGCTTGCAATTGATCGGAATCTTATTATACTTATCTGTCTTTGACAATTGAGTAAGGAGTATAGTAATGTCTCGAGAGTGTTATTTTACCGGCAAAAGGACCATCGCAGGGCGGAGCATAGCCCGTCGTGGTAAAGCAAAATATCTCGGCGGTGTGGGCCGGAAGGTAACCGGTATCACCAAACGTAAATTTAAGCCCAATATCCAAAAGGTACGGGCCCTGGTGGACGGCAAGGTGGTCCGAATTAAGGTTTGCGCCAAAGCGATTCGTAATGGTCTGGTGGTAAAACCACCCAAACGAAACTGGAAACCGGAAGAAACTGAAGTGTAACCACTTATAAAACAATGAATTAACTCATACTTACATATGGATTGAGAACATTAAACGAGGTTTTCCGACCTCGTTTTTTTTATGTACATACAAGACAAAAGACGTTTGAACTATTATAATGATCACTCGAATATAAAATATGCGTTTTAATCAGGAAATAAGGTGTAAATATGAGTGCCAAGCTGACTGAAGATCAGGTCCGGCATGTGGCCCGGCTGGCGCGGTTGAATTGTACGGATGAGGAAATCGCCCTGTTTACCAGCCAGCTCCGTGCGATTCTGGATTATGTGGCCCAGTTAGAGGAGCTGGATACCACCGATGTTGAGCCGCTGGCCCACTGTCTGCCGGTGCATAATGTATTTCGCGCGGATGAGGTCAGAGAATCGCTCAGTAACGATCAGGCCCTGGCCAACGCGCCGCAGCGGGACGGTGAATATTTTGCCGTACCTAAAGTTCTGGGTGACACCAGCGCTTAATTCGTGGTTTTTATAAAGTTGTAACTTTTTTCATGAGGGATGAAAAATGAAATCAGAACTTTGGATTGGTATTATTGTTTTAGGTATTTTATCTGCAGGCTGTCTCAATAGCCTGGAGAAAATGAATCCGATTACAACGCCGGGTTATCATCCTCTTGAGTATGAAACGGAAATCACTATGATGGTCAAGATGAATTATCTTTTGTATCTGCCGGCTGATTACGAAAATTCTCAGAAGTCCTGGCCATTGATTATGTTCCTGCACGGGATGGGTGAACGGGGTGACGATGTGGCACTTGTCAAAAAAGAGGGGCTGCCCAGGATTCTTAAAGACAAAGATGATTTTCCTTTTATAGTCGTTTCGCCGCAATGTCCGGGAGATAGCTGGTGGCCGCGGGAAACGGAAGTGTTAGAAGATCTTTTGAAATATATTATAACTGAGTATGATGTGGACACGGAACGAATCTATCTGACCGGTTTAAGTATGGGTGGATTTGGGACCTGGCAAATGGCAAGCGAATATCCGGAACTTTTCGCCGCGATTGCTCCCATCTGTGGAGGGGGTGAAGTTGCCCAGGCACGACTCGGCAGGCTTAATAAGGTGCCCATCTGGGCCTTTCACGGAGCTGACGATAATGTCGTTCCCGTGCTGAGGTCTCAGGAGATGGTCGATGCAGTCAATAAAGCCGGCGGAAATGCCAAACTTACGGTCTATCCTGATACCGGACACGATTCATGGACGGTTACTTATGATAATCCCCAATTGTATGAATGGTTTCTCCAGCATCGAAAGAATGAGGAAAAGGAGTGATAGAATTTAACTGCAGGGAGCCCGGCGCGACCGTTGACCACGGTCAACAAATATCAAATTACAGGTATAAAAATGTTAGAAGAATTATCTGCCCGGCAGTTGCGGGATAAGATTGTACGTGGCGAAGTGAAAAGCCTGGAGGCTACCGAGTCGGTGTTCGAGCGCATCGAGCAGCGGGACCCGGTGGTGGGGGCTTATATCTGTATATGTAAGGATGAAGCCCTGGACAAGGCAGCGGCTGTTGACCGGCGTATAGCGGCCGGGGAACAGGTGGGTGCACTGGCCGGGGTACCGATTGCTATCAAGGACAATTTTTGCACTACGTTCCGTGAAACGACCTGCGCGTCGAAAATCCTGGAGAATTTCAAGGCGCCCTACAATGCCGGCGTCGTGGAACGTCTGGAAGCGGCCGACGCCGTGATTGTCGGCAAGTGCAACATGGACGAGTTTGCCATGGGCTCAAGTTGCGAGAATTCCGCGTTGAAGCAGACAGTGAATCCCTGGGATACCAGTCGGGTGCCGGGCGGCAGCAGCGGCGGTTCGGCCGCAGCCGTGGCGGCGCGCATGTGTTATGCGTCACTGGGCAGCGATACGGGTGGCTCGATCCGGCTGCCGGCGTGCTTTTGCGGGGTGGTGGGGATGAAGCCGACCTACGGCCGGGTCAGCCGATACGGACTCGTGGCTTATGGCAGCAGCCTGGACCAGATCGGACCCTTTGCCACAACCATTGAAGATGCGGCCTTACTGATGAATGTTATTGCAGGACACGATCCGCGTGATAGTACCAGTGTAAGTGAAGACCTGGCCCCGGTGGCAGACTGCCTGGCTGACCTGGAAAAACCGGTAGAAGGGCTTAAAATCGGTGTGGCCCGGGAATTTTTCGATGTGGAAGGGCTCCACCGTGACGTGGAACAGGCAATACGAGCAGCGCTTAAAGTCTATGAAGGCCAGGGAGCAACCCTGGTGGATGTGTCCCTGCCCCATATGAAATACGCGATTGCGGCATACTATCTAATAGCCACGGCGGAAGCGTCCAGTAACCTGGCCCGCTATGACGGCGTACATTACGGCCATCGCACGGCCAATCCTAAAGACTATATCGATGTCTATAACGCATCCCGCGCAGAGGGGTTTGGCCCGGAGGTCAAACGGAGGATTATGCTGGGCACCTACGCGCTCAGTGCCGGCTATTATGACGCCTATTATTTGAAAGCCCTCAAAGTTCGTAACCTGATCCGCCAGGATTTCATTAAGGCGTTCGAACAGGTGGATTGTCTGATATGTCCCACCTCGCCGGAACCGGCATTCAGGATCGGGGCCAAAATGGATGATCCGCTGACCATGTATTTATCCGATATTTATACCATTGCCTGCAATCTGGCCGGTATTCCGGGGCTAAGTATTCCCTGCGGCTTCAGCTCGGACGAGTTGCCTGTCGGCCTGCAGATTTTATCCGGAACCTTCACGGAAGCAAAACTGCTGCGCATCGCACGGATATTTGAAAAAGAAACGAATTACCATAATCAAAAACCCAAATTTATTGAAACGAAAGGGTAGTAACTTATATAGCTATTTACTAAAGGAGTACTATCATGTGGAAGCTTATTTTGAGCGCAATATTATGTTTAAATTTTTGTTCGGTAGCAACGGCCCGGGAAAAAGGAGACACAGAGCAAAACATGATGCTGGGTATAGGTTGTGGTAAGAGTGATGATATCTTCAGAGCAGATAACTGGACCGCATATCTGGTACAATTGGACGCCGGCTGGTTCCTGAGTGATAGGCTGAGTACTGGTATCCGGATGGGCGGAGAATTAATAGACGCAAATCACTCGGAAGATGAGCTTGCTATTTATAGCGGTTTGTATATGAAATATCACTTCAAGACGGAAAGTGATTTTATGCCTTATATCGGCGGTCAGGTCGCTTACTGGTGGCATGAGACGCAATACTATAATACCTATAAATACTATCCTCCGAAGCATGAAAGCACCCATGAGGACCAGGGTTTTATGTATGGCCCCATAGTAGGCATCAAATATTATATCAATCAGGGAACCTTTCTTAGCGCTGAGTATCAGTGGCGACTTTTTACCCATGACGTCGGCGATATATTGGATGGAGAAAGCGTGGGGCTTGTTGGTATTGGTTTTTCCTTTTAACCAGAATAGATGGTCATGAATATTGAGGTCACAGAAGCCCGAGAGCAGGAGAAAAGCATTCTCCAAAATCTGGCACGGTTTTATGTTTACGATTTATCCGAGTTTACAGGCTGGCCGTGCCGGGACGATGGCTTGTTCGGCATGAACGACCTGAGCGAATATTGGGAGGATAAGACCAAATTCCCCTTTTTAATCAAAGTGGACAGCGAGTTGGCAGGATTTACCCTGGTCAACCGATGGGACCCGATGGAACCGGAGGCGACCTGTGAAGCATACGAATTTTTTATCCTGCGCAGGTTCCGCCGCCGGGGAGTAGGACGATACGCAGCGGAAACACTCTTTGAACTGTTTCCCGGCCGCTGGCTGGTGGCCCAGTTGCCCCGGAACAAACCGGCCATCGCCTTTTGGAGAAATGTCATTGATCACTATACCGGGGGACACTATGAAGAGAACCTGGAATATTCTCAGCATCACGGCAAGGAGATGAACATTTTACGATTCGTGGCTAAACAAGAGAGATACTATGAAAGAGGAATTGATTGTAGGTTTGGAAATACACGTTCAATTGGCGACTAAAACCAAGATGTTCTGTGGATGTAAGCTGGCATTTGGTGATCCGCCCAACAGTAATGTGTGTCCGGTCTGCCTGGGGATGCCGGGCGTACTGCCGGTGATGAACCGGCAGGCGTATGAATATGCCGTGCGGGCCGGGCTGGCGCTCAATTGTCAGATCGCCCGGTTTACCAAGTGGGACCGTAAAGGGTATTATTACCCGGACCTGCCCAAGAATTATCAGATCAGCCAGTATGATCTGCCCATGAGCCATGACGGATTTTTGGACATAGAACTGGACGACAAACGCACCAAAACCATACGCATATTACGGGCGCATCTGGAAGAAGACGCCGGCAAGAATCTGCACGAGGGACTCGATCACTCGCGTGTGGATCTCAACCGGACCGGCACCCCGCTGCTGGAGATTGTGACTCAGCCGGATCTGAGCTCAGCCGAGGAATGCCGCATCCTGGCGATGGAATTGCAGAAGCTGATGCAGTTTTTAGGTGTATCCGAAGCCAACATGCAAAAGGGCCATATGCGCTTTGAGCCAAATATCAATCTGAAAATCACTGAAGATGGCCGGGAATATCGCACTCCGATCTGTGAGGTCAAGAACCTCAACAGCTTTCGAGCCCTGGAACGGGCGGTCGCGTATGAGGAATGGCGCCAACTTGAAGAATGGAAGAACAACCATGATTATACGCTGGATAACTATGGCAAGCAGAACCGCGGCTGGGATGACGACAAGGAAGAAACTGTCTTTCAGCGGGAAAAAGAAGAGGCTCATGATTATCGCTATTTCCCGGAGCCGGACCTGGTACCGGTCGAGATCGATGATGCCTGGCTGGACAGAATCAAATCCGAAATACCCGAACTGCCGGGTGTGATGAAGAAGCGATTCACAGAGGAATACGGCCTGAATGACTATGATGCCGCGGTGCTGACCGGAGACCGGGCTACCGCCGATTTTTTTAATCAGGCAGTCCAGGCCGGCGGCCCGGCCAAACGCGTGGCCAATATCGTAACCCAGTTCGGACTGAAAACCGCTAACGAACAGGACCGCCGGATGGACGAGATTGGAGTATCGACTGAACAGGTAGCACAATTAGCACAATTGGTTGAAAATGGCCTGATCAACGCCTCCGCCGCCGCAACTATCTTTGAAATTATCTTGGACGACGAACGTCATCCCGAAACCATTGCTCGGGAAAATAACCTTATCCAGCAATCAGACACCGGCGCCCTGGAAGCCATGGTTGATGAAGTGATCGCAACCAATATCCAGGCCGTACAGGACTTTCAGACCGGAGGAAAAAAAAGCGGCAAGGCTCGCGGATTCCTGCTGGGCCAGGTTATGCAAAAAAGTAAAGGAAAGGCCAATCCTAAAATTGTTGGCGAACTGATAGATAAAAAACTGAAAAAATAAATTAAAAGACAGTAGCTGGATGCCTCTGTCAAAAGTGGATATTGGCACTTAAAACCGTTGTTTTTAATCCAGAAACAAGCGTTCGCAATACTTTTGACGCTGGCGTCTAGCTGAGTATGTAATAGGGGCCGGAAATCACTATCAAACACACTGACAGGAAATAATATAAATCTTAATTGGACATTCTGGATTCTTTATTCAAAATATCCAGAGTAATAAACGGCCCTGACATTTTCTACTGGACACAGGAGCGATAAATATCCTAAATTTATTAGGGTATTGCCAGAAAACTCAAATCCCGTAAGTATATGATGTGAGTATAATATTGGCTTTTTATAGCTATTTACTTGTTGATTTGATAGTGAATTTGTAGTATAAAAGTATTTAATAGCCTCCGATATGGGGCGGCTCAACCCCCCTTCTAATCAAGAATCCCAACCAAAAAATCCCAACAAACGAGCCGCCCTCCTTTTTATAATCCCTCCTCACGTTAATCCCGGGTTTTATCGGCTCATTACCCTTTCCATAGCCGGCATAAGAAACCATCCCTGCAGATTGATCCCTGATATATAAATCCTTTTGAGTCATAAATAAGGTCAACGCTATTTTTTAATGTTTTTTTAAATTTATGGGAAATTTTCAAAATAAAATTTGACAATTAT
>JAFGHE010000251.1 GCA_016930295.1 Sedimentisphaerales bacterium | reverse complement strand
CTGGCCCGGCGGCAACTTCGTCAGCGGCTATGACTGGAAAGACGGCGTCGGGCCCCGCGACCAGAGACCGCCGCGCAAGAATCCCGCCTGGAAGGGCATCGAACATAATGATGTGGGCATCGATGAATTCATGGTTTTCTGCCGCCGGCTCGATGCCGAACCCTATATCGCTCTGAATACCGGGCTGGGCAGTTCTGAATCCGCCCGTCAGGAAGTCGAATACTGTAATGGCTCCGTGGACACACCCATGGGCAAATGGCGCGCTCAAAACGGCCATCCCAAACCCTACAACGTCACATGGTGGGCCGTGGGTAATGAAATGTACGGCAACTGGCAGCTCGGTAATGTACCTCTCGAACAATATGTTAAACGACATAATGATTTTGTTGAGACGCTGCGCACCGTGGACCCTCAGGCCAATTATGTCGGGGTTGGGGAAGTAGGCCGCTGGTCGGAGCAGATGCTCACCCATTGTGCTGATTACATGAATCATATCAGTGAACACTTCTATAACGAGGATAATAAAGATCTCCGGTATCACATCAACCAGATTCCCAATAACGTCAAACGGATCGCCGACGCCCATCGCCGCTACCGACAGAGAATCGACGCCCTCAAAGGGAAAGATATTAAAGTTGCCCTGGATGAATGGAATTACTGGTATGGACCCAACCTGTACGGCGAACTGGGCGTACGCTATTACATGCGTGACGCACTGGGGATTGCGGCCGGTCTCCATGAATACTTCCGGAATTCCGATATCTATATTATGGCCAATTATGCCCAGACAGTAAATGTCATTGGTTGTATTAAAACCACTAAAACCGACGCCGCCTTTGAGACGACCGCACTGCCCCTGATGCTCTATCGCAACCATTACGGCGCTATTCCGATAGAAATCAGCGGAAACTCTGATCCTCTGGATGTGGTAGCCGCCTGGACCGAGGAGCGCAAGGCCATCACCGTGGGACTGATAAATCCCACCGAAAACGATCTGGCCTTGACTGTCGACTGGAAAGATGTCATTCTCAAGGGGTCAGCGGACCTCTGGTGTATCAAGAATCAGGATCCCATGGCTTATAACGAACCCGGCAAAGAGCCGCAAGTCTCAATCGAAACCAGAGAATTAAAAAATATCTCGGACACATTAATTATTCCGGCCTTGAGTATTAATCTTTACAGATTACCTGTTAAATAGCCTGATTAGTGCCGGATTTGCGGATAAATAGTCTGGCGACATTAAAATAACTTTCATTTAAAAATCCATTTGTGTTTGAATGAATACGTGTTATCATTTTAGACATTATTCTCAAAATAGTTTTTGGTTTCATTTTGAAAGGGAAGTTCGAATGTTAGCAGCAGCAAATGTAGCGTTTGGAACACTGGACTGGATTGTCATAGGGGCCTATTTTGTATTGTTGCTGGGTATTGCCTGGTGGGTTATCAAGCGAAACAAGGATACGGCCGACGATTATTTCCTGGCCGGCCGAAATTTAGGCTGGTGGATTGTGGGGGCCTCCATATTTGCCTCCAATATCGGCTCAGAACACCTGGTGGGTCTGGCCGGGTCCGGTTGCACCGATGGCGTGGCCATGGCACACTATGAACTGCATGCCTGGTGTCTTTTGATCCTGGGATGGGTGTTTGTGCCCTTTTATTCCCGCTCCAAAGTCTTTACCATGCCGGAATTCCTTGAACGACGCTATTCACCCACCAATCGCTGGGTCCTTTCGCTTATCTCACTCGTCGGCTATGTGCTGACCAAAATCGCAGTGGGAATCTTCGCCGGCGGTATCGTATTTCGTACCCTGTTGCCCGAAATGAGACTTGATATGGGATTTGTCGTTATGGATAGTTTTTGGATAGGCTCGTTTCTCGTTATTATCCTGACCGGTATCTACACGGTTCTGGGCGGCTTACGGGCCGTGGCTTATACCGAAGCAGTACAGACTCTCGTATTGGTGGTTGGCTCTGCCCTGGTGACTGTTTTCGGGCTCAAAGCGCTCGGCGGCTGGGACGAGTTGAGAACCGTTGTCGGTTCGGATATGTTTAATCTCTGGAAACCGCTCATACCCGAGGGCATGACCGGTACCTGGGCGCCGGTCAGGGAACCGACTAGAATCGCCTGGTATTTCAGCGACAACTACCCCTGGCTGGGAATGCTCTTCTGTGCCCCCATTATTGGATTGTGGTATTGGTGTACCGACCAGTATATTGTTCAGCGAGCTCTGGGCGCTCCCAATGAACAGCAGGCCCGGCGCGGCAGTATCTTTGCGGCGTTTCTCAAACTGCTGCCCGTATTTATTTTTATTATTCCCGGCATGATCTGTTTCGCCCTGGCCAAAAGTGGTAACTCTCCGGCTTTACGGGAAGCCCTGTATTCCTATGGAATGCCCGATGCGGAGAAATGCCAGGCGGCTTTTCCGCTCATGGTCAAACACATACTGCCCCAGGGAATACGAGGCATCGTGGTGGCCGGACTGCTCGCCGCGTTAATGAGTTCATTGTCCGGTGTATTTAACGCCTCTTCGACCTTGTTTACCATGGATTTCTATTCCAAACTCAAGCCCAACGTTTCCCAGCATCACCTTGTCTGGGTGGGGCGGATTGCTACCACGGCCATGGTGGTCATCGGATTACTCTGGATTCCCGTGATTCAGGGGGCAAAAGGATTGTATCATTATCTCCAGAGTGTACAGGGATATTTGGCGCCACCCATATTTGTAGTCTTTTTCCTGGGCATTTTCATGAAACGAATGAACAGCAAAGGATGCCTGGCATCACTGATTGTCGGCTTTGCCCTGGGTTTATTCCGCCTGGCCGTGGATACGCCGGTTAAACTTTCCAATCATGAGTATGAAATGGGTTCATTCTTCTGGATTGTCAGTAATATTTATTTCCAGTATTTCAGCCTGTTGATTTTTATTGTGTGCGTGATAGTCATGGTCGTAGTTAGTTACTTGACCCGCGAACCTGATTACGCCAGTATCTCCGGATTAACCTATCAGACCGTGGACCAGGAACACCGCGAAGAGTCCCGCCGCAGTTGGGATGCACGCGATGTGATATTCTCCATCCTGGTACTCCTGATTATTCTCGCTGCGTATCTCTATTTCAATGGATAAAGTAGTTCAAACATCTTGAAATTTTTAGAGGAAAGAAGATGACGTACGTTATAGGCCTGGATTATGGCACCAACTCCGTAAGATGCCTTATTGTTGACACTGCCAACGGCAACGAATCGGGCACCGCTATTTACGAATACGAGACCGGCGAGGCCGGGATTATCTTGGACCCTGCCGATCATAATCTGGCCCGACAGAATCCGGCCGATTATGTCAGGGGCGCTCAGGTCAGTATTACCAAAGCGATTGCAGAAGCCCAAAAGAATGATAAGGATTTCAATCCCGACAAAATCATTGGTATCGGTGTGGATGCGACCGGTTCTACCCCCATGCCGGTAGATAAAACCGGAACTCCTTTAAGTATGTTTGATGAATTTAAAGGCAATCCCAATGCTTATGTCTGGCTGTGGAAAGATCATACCAGTCATGCCGAGGCCGCAGAAATTACCGCTCTTGCTCAAAAAGACCACCCTGAATATCTGGCCAAATGTGGGGGTATCTATTCTTCCGAATGGTTTTTCAGTAAAATCCTGCATTGCCTGCGTACCGATCCCAAAGTATTCGATAACGCCTACAGTTGGGTGGAATGTGTTGATTATATTACCGGCTTTTTAACCGATACCCTACGCCCGGACATCGTCAAACGCAGCCGGTGTGCGGCCGGGCATAAGGCCATGTTTAATAACCGGTGGGGCGGTCTGCCCGCCAAAGAGTTCCTGGCAATACTGAACCCCAGACTGGCCCAATTACGTGAAAGACTCTATTCTGAAAGCTATACGGTTGATGTGCCCGCCGGTATGTTAAGTGATCAATGGGCTCACAAACTGGGGATTCCTGTTGGCATCCCGGTCGCGGTAGGGGCCTTTGATTGCCATTTAGGCGCCATCGGCGCCGGTGTCGGACCGGGTAAACTGGTTAAAATCATTGGGACCAGCACGTGTGATGTGATGGTGGCTCCAGTAACCAGAGACCTGCCAGATATCCCCGGCCTCTGCGGTATTGTTGACGGCTCGGTGCTACCCGGCTGGTACGGACTCGAGGCCGGCCAGTCAGCGGTAGGCGATATTTTTAACTGGTTTGTCAATTATATTCGGCCCGGAGGCAAGGATGCCGGCTCCCATCAGGGGCTGACCGAAAAAGCCGCGCAACTTAAACCCGGCCAGTCCGGCCTGCTGGCGCTCGATTGGAATAACGGCAACCGGACCATTCTGGTTGACCAGCGACTGACCGGCCTGCTGCTGGGACAGACCCTGCACACCCGCCCGGAAGAAATTTACCGGGCACTCATAGAAGCCACCGCCTTTGGAGCCTTGACTATTATTAACCGATTGGAAGAGTATGGCGTAAAGATCGATGAAGTCATTAACTGCGGAGGCATCGCGGAAAAAAATCCGCTGGTCATGCAGATATACGCCGATATAACCGGACGCGAAATGAAAGTCTCCCGTTCCAGCCAGACCTGTGCCCTGGGCTCTGCCATGGCCGCCGCCGTCGTGGCCGGTAAAGCGTCCGGCGGACATGATAACTTCGACCAGGCCCAAAAGGCTATGTCGGGCCTTAGAGATATGACCTATAAGCCAGACCCCGGCAATAACAGCGTCTATCAGGATTTATATAAACTCTATCGCCAGTTGCACGATGCCTTCGGCCTGGAGTCCTTCTCCGGCCAAATGTCAAACATCATGAAAGAACTCCTGGCCATTAAAGACCGCGCAAATATATAATGTAGCACAAGCTTCCAGCTTGTGAGGCCCCGGAGGGGCAACACTTTTTTCGAAAGTTTTTATTTTAAATGCACAAAGAATTAAAAAATCAAGTCTGCCAGGCCAACCTTGAGTTACAAAAACAGAAACTGGTCATATACAGTTTTGGTAATGTCAGTGGTATTGACCGCGCATCCGGCCATGTCGTTATCAAACCCAGCGGAATCCCTTACGATGAACTCACTCCCGACAAACTGGTAGTACTTGATCTGAATAATAACATTATAGAAGGGGACCTGAATCCCTCGTCCGATACCCCGACCCATCTGGAACTGTATCGTAAATTCCCCGAAATCGGCGGCGTTTGCCATACTCATTCGATATATGCTACTATCTGGGCCCAGGCTCATAAGGAAATCCCCGCTTTCGGCACCACGCACGCCGATTATTTTTACGGGCCTGTTCCGGTTACGGATATTCCCACAGCCGAAGAAATCGCCCATAATTACGAACATAATATTGGCACAGTAATCATTCGCCGATTCAAAGACCTTAATCCTCTCCAGATACCTGCGGTTCTGGTAGCAGGCCACGGACCTTTTACCTGGGGTAAGGATGCCTCAGAGGCTGTGGAAATCGCTGTCATCCTGGAACAGGTGGCGCGCCTGGCCCTCGATACCATTACGCTCAATCCGCAACAAAAAGCTATCTCACAGACACTTTTAGATAAACATTATTTACGTAAACATGGAGAAAACGCATATTACGGACAAAAACAGGAGAAATAAAATGGCTAATAAAACAACATTCGCAGTGATCATTGGAAACCGGGGCTTTTTCCCCGATGCCCTGGCTCAGGAAGGACGTAATAATATCCTCGATTGTCTCAAAAAAAATGGATATGGCTCAATTGCATTGTCATTGAAAGACACCAAGTTCGGGACGGTGGAAACGTTTGACGATGCTAAAAAATGTGCCCGCCTTTTCAAGGCCAATGCCGGCAAGATCGACGGGATTATTGTCACCCTGCCCAATTTCGGCGATGAACGGGGGGTGGCCGAAACCATTAAACGGGCTGATTTGAATGTGCCGGTCCTCATCCAGGCCGAACCGGATACTCAATCCAAAATGAATATAAGCGGCCGGCGCGACTCCTTCTGCGGTAAAATCAGTGTGTGTAATAACCTCCGCCAGGCAGGGATCCCTTACACCTTGACCAAATCCCATACCGTCAAGGCAGACTCCGCCGAGTTTAAAAAGGAACTGGAGGACTTTGCCTCGGTATGCCGTATTATCAAGGGAATGGATAATGTTCGTTTCGGCGCCCTGGGAGCGCGCCCGAGTGCATTTAATACGGTTCGCTACAGTGAGAAAATCCTTGAGTATGAAGGGATCGCTATTGAAACACTGGATCTCTCTGAAGTGTTAGGGCGCGTGGATCGTTTAAAGGATAACGACAGGGCGGTGCAGAACAAGTTAAAATCCATTAAAAGCTATGTGGCTACCAAAGGCATTCCCCCCGAAATTCTGCTCAAAATGGCCAAGTTCGGGCTAGTGGTGGACCGCTGGATTAAGGATAACGATCTTAACGGCACCGCTATCCAGTGCTGGACCAGCCTGGAGGAATTTTTCGGCATCGTACCCTGTACCCTCATGAGTATGATGAGCGAAAGCCTCATCCCCAGCGCCTGCGAGGTGGATATTACCGGCCTGCTGGCCATGTACATCCTGCAACTGGCCGGCGGCTCACCCAGCGCTCTGTTGGACTGGAATAATAATTTCCCCGATAGCCCGGATAAATGCGTGGTCTTCCATTGCAGTAATCTGCCCAAATCCTTCTTCTCGTCCGCGAAGATGGATTTCCAGGAAATCATCGCCGGGTCCGTGGGCAAGGATAATACCTACGGCACAGTCGTCGGACGCATCGCTCCCAATAAGGCCACCTTCCTGCGCACCACCACGGACGATATCAACGGTGTTATTTCCTGCTATGTCGGTGAAGGGGAATTCACTAAAGACAAACTCGAAACCTTCGGAGGATACGGCGTACTCAAGATACCGAATATGCAGATTCTCATGCAATATATCTGCCGCTGCGGATTCGAACACCACGTCGCTGTCAACCTCTGCTCGAAAGCCGACGCCATCGCCGAGGCCCTCGAAAACTACCTCGGCTGGGACCTGTATTTACACAGTTGATATTTAAAGAACTGAAATCATGTATAACAATAATATTCCAGGCAAATGGTTATACCCGAGTCTCATAATCATCATAATCTTGATACAGACAGGCTGTGGCATGAAAGACGCATATTCACTATGGGAAAAACGAAATCGTGATTTTAATACGGGCTGGAAATTTTTAAACGAAGATTGTGCCGGAGCGGAAAAGATCGGCTTTGACGATGCCGCCTGGCGCACGGTCGATCTGCCGCATGACTGGAGCGTGGAAGATTATCCCGTTCAGGATGCCGAACATGTCGGTCCGTTCTTTAAAGGCGTGCCCGAAGGGCATGACGTGGGACACCTCCGG
>JAFGHE010000250.1 GCA_016930295.1 Sedimentisphaerales bacterium | reverse complement strand
TGTAGCCGCTGCCGCTGGTAGTCGAACGATAAACATTATAACCCTCCAGATCGGGTTCTCCATTGTCGTTCCAATCCAATGCGACCGTATTATCACCGGCCGTGGCTGCCAGGCCGGTCGGCGGCGCCGGCGGGATTGAGCACGGATCGGGAGCTTCCAGTTGGGTTACCAGTTCAAATTCCGCGGTGGTTGCTCCCGGTTCCAGTACGATGGTATGGACTTCATCGGACTGGCCCGCTGCCGAAAGAGTTATATCGTAGGTTCCATGAAAACCCCGGAAATCAGCTAGTCCATACTCATCCGTAAAATCGTAATCACTGGTGGTCCATTCATCCAGGATATCTTCATACCGGATACCCGCCGCGTTCAGACTCCAGTCGGAGTTTACAATATAGGCATCTGTTCGCCATTGAGAATTTTGCCAGAACCCCCACATAATAATACCCTCAACTTTATCATGGCTGAAGCAGATACGGTAGAAGTTTTCCAGATCATCGGCCCGCTGATTGACGTTAGACTGCTCGACATCAAATTCAGTAACCAGGATGGGCAGATCCAGTGCCGCCAGAGGTTCGAGCACATCATCGTAATATCGCTGAGGATCAACCGGTGAGGCAACGTGACCCTGAATACCAAGGCCATGGATGGGCGCCCCGCTGCTGATCAGGCTGCCGGCACGGCTGGCATAAGTCCACCCGTCGTAACCTCCGAATGAATTACCGGAATACTCATTCATAAATAACATACAGCAGGGATCGATGGCGTTGGCCGCCTGGAACATATGCACCCGGCCGGCCTCGCCCAGACGGTTATAAAATGAATCACTCAGCATTTCATTATCCACGTCCCAGTGGACATACTTGTTTTTAAAGTGATTCATGGCGCTGTCAATACGCTCATTTACTTCGTCCAGCAGTTCACTGGACGTGGGATAGGTCGCATAAGGAAGGTTCTGGACCCACGTCTGCACGTGGCTGGGTTGTTCCCAGAACAGGCAGTGGCCGCGCATAATAATATCGTTGGCCGCACACCAGTTATAGATATTGTCCGCGTCGGTATAGCTGACACTGTCCCGCGACGGTTCAGTCCATTCCCACTTCGCTTCGTTCTCACATACGGCCCACTCAAAGTGATCGAGGACGAAGTTTTTATAACTGGTATTTGACATTTGAGAGTTGGCCATACAGGTGCCAAAGGCAAAGCGATGCTTTATTTGCTGGATGTCCACGTTGATATCCTGGACCGGATACCCCTCAGTATCCACGACCGTTATCTGCACATCCCGCTTGCGGATTTGTTCAATTCTCGTATTGGCATCACTTTCCCAGTCTGCGTTAACGACTGTTCCTGAAATAAACAGAATTAACAACAGGCTCCCTATCAGAGTTGTTTTAACATTTCCTTTAGAACCAATTCGATTGTGCAATGGTTGCATTGAGCCGTCCTCCAAAATCTAAGAGTAAATAATACATTTTGGTTACTACAATAACCAGTTCCTTGCAAAGGTCTTGAATTCTTCGAGATTGATTACGCAATCACCATTTAGATCTAATTCTCCGCAATCGGTCACGAACCAGTATCCCATAAAGGTCACCAAGTCCTCTATATTTACAATAAGGTCCTCGTTGAAATCGCCGTATAAGGGTGGCGCCAGGTTTTCGTCAACCACAATGTTATCAATGGCCATATCACCGAGATAACCGCCGGCCGCCACCACCCGAAGCCGAATCCGGATCGTGCCGGGATAATATTTCAGGCCTACAATCGCCTGTGTGTATTCGTCACTGCTGGAAGTATGCTGCTGACCGCTAATACTCCAGATACCGTTATGCCAGCTCCCTTCATGATACACATCAACATACAGAGTGCCTGTGTCAGCACCATACATGTGGTAATAGAAAGAGAGTCCTCGGGCCGGGGCGTCTGGAATCTCAGGCCCCTCGAGAATAGCAGTATCACCGGCATAGTAGGCACCACCTCCGGCCCCGGAGGTTTCCAGATACACGTACCAGGTACTGTCATATACCCCGCTGTCCGGTCCGGTGTCGGATGAGGGTGTACTGCCGGAATTGCGGGTCCAGTCGTGCGAATCTTCACCCGTCACGTTCACCCACTCTCCGAACCCACTCTCAAAGGTGGCAAAGTTCAGGGGAATATAAGTCATGGCCGAATCTTCATTCGAGTAGCCGGATTCATTGGAAGCTATATCCACGGCAGTCACCACGTAGTAATAGGTGATATCGTTGCTGACTGTATGATCGATATAGTCCGAACTGCTCACGAGTGAGACGTTGATCTGGCTGTAGCCGCTGCCGCTGGTGGTGGATCGGAAAACATTATAACCGTCCAGGTCACTTTCAGAGTTGTCGTTCCAGTCAAGTGAAATCGATCCGATGATGTCGCTGGCTGTCAGGCCGGTCGGCGCCGCCGGCGGGGTGCTATTTACCGGTGTGGCATCATCTTCGTTTGAATAGCCCGATTCATTAGTGGAGTTGTCCACTGCGGTAACGACATAGTAATACGTAACACCGTTTAACACATTGGTGTCGATGTAATCGGAACTGCTCAAAAGTGGGCCGTTAAGCTGAATATAGCCGCTGCCGGACGTCGTGGAACGATAAACATTGTAGCCGTCCAGGTCGGGCTCGCTGTTATTATTCCAATCCAGCGAAACATCAACTTCCCCTGCCGTAGCTGTAAGACCGGTTGGATTTGCCGGAGGCGTCGTATCAGGGGTGCCCGCCGAAAGCGACAGCGTAACGATAGAATAGGCCGGGACCGACACCGGACTGCTCCCGGTATAACTGCCTGCATTGACACAGTTCTCAGTCTCGCTGGTCCGATAGACCTCACCGCTGACAATCGTAAAGCCCGTATACGACAGATCGGCGGCGATAGCGGTATCAGTACTGGTATTAATAAGGATGACGGTTAGTTCATAATCGTTCGGACTGATGTAAGCCGACATGCGCAGCTCAGGATTGTCATTGGTGGCATATACGCGTTCCCATCCCGAATGGATAAAAGCACAGTACTGTTTGAATCCGTAATAGTCGGAATTGATTGTGTAGTCGGAACTGCCATACGACGGCAGGGTCACCAGACCGCCGGAACCTCCCCAGAATAAATCCCAGTACAAATAACCGGATACCTCCTCTACGGTCAAAGAATTATGCAGTAACAGGGCCAGATTCATGGCATCCGGCCAGGAACCCGTAGAGGCTTCATACTCCGTCTGAAACAGGGGCCGGTCGCCGTAGTCGTTGGCAAAGTCGCTCATGGCAGATATATAGACATCAGGATTGTCACCACTATTGATATTATAAAGATGGTGGGCATATCCATAGACATGGGAATAGTTGATCAGATTATCTAAATACTGAGCCGAATTGGGAATACCCGCTGCTTCGGCAGCGAGCATTCTGGGCATGCTCGCACCCATACGGGAATTCACCTCCTGCCAGACCGCCTCAAAAGCCTGATCATACCCCGCCAGCGAGGTTGTCTCCGTACCTGCGTATTCACAGGTGTCCCAGGTAGTCACAAAGTCGGGTTCATTCTGTAAATTGATATAGTCGGCATCGACTCCATACGTGCTGCTCCAGGCGTCCAAAGAGTCTGCCCACCAGTCGGCCAGTTCATCATACATATAATTTTCAGAAGCGTCCTTTTTAAGGGTGCCGCCGTTCAGACTACCATTACTCTTTAAGTAAGTCGGAGGCGACCAGCATGAGATCATAATCTTCAGGGGTCGGCCTAAGGATGCCTCACCGGCCGTGATGATTTCTGCCGATCGGGTCATGTAGTCATTGCTGCCCTGATCGTAAACATTGCGTATGCGATAGATGTCAAGGCCCAGTTGGCCAAACAAAATGTTATAAAGAGTATTTTTCTGGGGATGAGCGGTGAGCCAGCCTTCATACCATCCGCCTGCTGCTCCGAAACCCTCAATCTCCTGGTAACGTGTATTTACATTGACCTGACCGGTAGCATCAGGATCGGTAGGACCCGGCTCAGGGCCGTAAACGGATACATCATCCACGAAAAAACTCACACCCGAGGCAGGGCCTTCAAAATATACTAACAGTTCTGTCAGGGTACCGCTTACATTTACATTATAATTTCCTGATAGATATACCCAACTGCTGTTATTGGCTGTGGCAGTATCAACGTTAGAATATGAAGTATCGTTATCGTCTGTCTTTTTTACGGATATTTTGACATTAGCGCTGGAGGTATTTTCCAGTCTGACCCAGCCGGACATCTGGTATGTTTCACCGATTACTATTTTGTCCTTTATATTCTGATGGATGCCTTGCCAGGTCGCGGTTCTATTATAGCTTCGTCCGCTACGTGAACCACTGTGTACTGGTGATGTGACAGTGCTGATAGAGCCGCCGTGCGCTTCCCAGCCGGTAGTACCGCTTTCAAAACCGGGATTATCCAGAACATTTACATCACCATATACGTGGATCCCTGAAAAAATAACCGTGAGCAATATTGACATCCAAATAGGTTTGCCAATCATCTGTTTCTCCTCAAATACTAATTAGTTTACTGATTGTACTACTATTATCATTTTGTATATCGTTATTTAAGTTTTTGATATAAAATGATTTATATAATTATATATTCAATGTCACGAATGCCGTTCGTGTCTCTCTTTTAATCTATAGATAATCCAATTCCGGGATTACCCGTGGATTCTTAAGAAAAAGAGCGGCTTTGACAATGAAAGGTGAGAATAAGTAGACAAACCGGGCTTGTGAATCTCAAACCCCTCCAGAATTTAAATGTCATGTCCGATTCTCATTCCCCTCTCTGAAATTTCACTTAAACCACTGTAAAATAATGGTTTACACAATAACTATCTAAGCCTGGAACTCCTTGATTATACATATTTTAGTAAACGTTTACTGTTGATTTTATAGTAACACAATCAAACCTTATTTGTCAAGTGATAAATGATAAGTTAAATGAGTTCTAACTGTTTAAGAGGCTGGAGTTATGCAAAAAACCACTATTGTAAAGCTGTGATAAAATGGACTTGGCCTGCCTTAAAATGGATTACTACTTTATTTACAATTACTTGCATAATTATTGGACTCAGTCAGAGAACTTTCAGGAGAACAGCCTCTCAGTTGTAAGTGTAAAGCTTGATATGTTGGATCCCGAAGCTACCCGGCGTTAAGCGCAGATGTCTTCCCTGATGGCTCTGGTCGCCATTGAGCCATCGGCCGGGCACCCATTTACCCTTAATATATTTGCCTTCCTGGATACTAACGATGCCGGCATGGCCTTTATTAGTGGTACTTGGCTTAAAGGTAACGATAATTCCCGAACCAGCAATGATATACTCATCCGGGCCGACCGAAATTATAATCCCACCGGCTTGAGGCCAGGTCGGATCATCTGCAGAGCCGGAGGACCAACTCCAGGTAAAATCGTGAGAAACCTTTAACAGATAGTTTCCCAATTCAATCTCCCGCACCTGATTTTCCTTATCCAGCAGAACACCCGCCATGGTTTCCCTGCCCTGATGTTTAAGTATTACACCACTCATTTGCCGCAGAAGATCATAGCTTTGACTGATTATGGCAAGCGCATCTCCCTCAGCCGATTCAATTGAAAATGGGCTGAATCCCATAGCGTTATGTTCGGCGACGGAATATAAGGCTTTAGCGCTACATGAGGCATTCAGGCGTGCTTCAGGGATAAATAAGGGATTTCCCGATTGATGGTATTTTTGGCACCATGCGATGAACTCAGGTGCGTAAATATCAGGGGAGATGAAGTCGAGGGAAGGCCCCCCGGCCCGCCAGATGTCCAGTAGATGCGGCAGCGGCCCGGCACTGGGATATTCACCCGGCCTGGCTTGGGGCCGGGGCAAGGCGGCATTGACATACATCGGCAGGGGGTATATCTCCTTGCCGGCGCGGGCAATCTGGTTGATATATGCGGCGAAATGCCAGGCCATGAATATTTCGTCCGCTTCCAGAGACTTGCCAAATACCTCCTGCCAGCACCCACTGGTTTTATTGCCGGCCGATAACCATACCTCTTGTAATTCCGGTATCAGCGTGTCTTTGTTGTGCCTGAGATACTCTGCCAGTTCTGCAGGTATATTCTGGTCAAAGGCGGTATTGGCCGCCTCACTATAATCGCGGGCATCCGTGAGCATACCGACTTCATTTTCCACCTGTATCATAATCACGGTATGTTTTTTTTCGTCCATTTTACGGATATGTTTCATCAGGGCGGTAAAGGCGTTGATATCCGCATTGAGATTGTTGCTGGAGAACGGTGAGATAATTTCCATCGCCTGGCCGGATTTCAGGCGGGCCCGGGGAAAACGCCGGTCATCGGTTTTAATCCATGCCGGCACATAACAGGACATGCTGTTCTTCCAACTGCCAAACCAAAGCAGCACCAGGCGCATATCATGCTTGCGTGCACCTTTTATCAGATCATCCATCATCGTGAAATCAAATTCGCCCTCGTTCGGCTCAATCACATCCCAGTAAACCGGCGCCAGGACCGTATTAAGATTCATCTCCCTGAGCCTGGGCCAGATTCTTTTCATATACGCCTTATCCGAGCTCGAATTGCCCAGCTCACCCGCGATCATCATAAAAGGCTTGCCATCCACGATCAATTGTGTTGCCGAACCCTGCTTACGCAGGTGAGGTAAATTTTCGTCAGCCGTTTCCGCGGAAATAGCCGTAGCGAGACACAATAAACCTATAACAGAAACAGTAAATACATTATTCATGGACCGGTTACATCTAATCATGTCATAATCCTTGCTGAAAAGAAATAGTTATCTATAAAGGTAATTTCTAGCATTCCATAGTCATTTAACATTTTTACAATTACAGATATTATACGGAAGTCAAGGTAAATTTTTACTCAAATAAGGAAAGAATCTCTTCATTGCCTACATTTCTGGCCCAGTCCAATGCGGTTCGATCCCTGTTATCAGGGATATCAGAACGGGCCCCTGCTTCCAGTAATAGTCTGACTATCGGTATTTCCTCCATTCTGACGGCGATGTGTAAGGGCGTTTGATTGTTTGTATTTATTGCATCAATATCTGCCCCGTGATCGATTAAGATTTTTACGATATCGGCAAATCCTTCGTTCACGGCTACATGTAAGGGCGTGTTACGCTCTCTATTATCCGTACTACACACATTGACGTCAGCGCCGTTCTCAATGAAGTAGGAAACGACATCCGGCCAGCCCCGTTTCACAGCGCTTTGCAGGGTGGTCCAGCCCCAGTGGGTTTGGTCATTCGGGTTTGCTCCGTTTTCAACCAGAAGAATAATGATTTCCATGGATTTAATTTTACCGAGAAAGGGATCAACCAGTTCTTGTAAAGGCGTATTCCCCTGTTTGTTTTTTGTGTTTACCTCAACTCCATACTCGATCGCCAGCCGGGCTATTTCAGGAGAACGTTCTCTTACGGCCAAATGCAGAATAGTGTCACCATCGTCATTCGGGATAGTCATATCCGCACCTTCCCGGAGCAGTATTTGGGCGTTTTTCCGGCAATCCTCGTAAAATCCTGAATCAAAAACCCGGAATAAGGGAGTTTCACCTTGGTTATTTCTTTGATTGATATCTATACCATATTCTATCAGAATTCTTATGGTTTCTGATGTATATTCTTTTGAGACAGTGTCGTGTAATGCGTTATTTCCATCGTTATCCACAGCCCCGGGGTCGGCGCCCTGCTGTAATAAATAGATCATGGTGTCATCTTCGCCGCAGCGGGCCGCAGCCATCAGGGGAGTAACGCCGTTTTTATTTTTGACTTCAATATCAGCTCCCAGTTCGATCAGTTTTTTAATTTTCTCAATCTCATCGTCACATGCAGCCTCATGCAGAATGGTATTACCTCGTTTGTTTTGAAAATGAATATCCGCTCCCGCCTTGATAAGAGCGCCGGCGAAGTCAAACTTATAATTCTTTATCGCAATAAAAAACGGACTTTGTCCTTCACCCTTTTCCGGTAAATTCACATCCGCTCCTTTCTCTGTCATAAACTCCAGCATTCCAATGTTTCCCGATTCAGCCAGATAATGCAGAACTCCCCAGCCTTCTTCCCGGTCATCATACCTGGTAGGGCTCGGATAGAATCCGGGATTCGTATCATAACCGTTGATCTCGGCGCCATGTTCCAGCAGCAGTGTGACCATATCTCTGTGTTCCATTACGGCCGCATAGATCAGGGGTAGTTTGCCGGCCTTATCCAGTCCGTTTACATCGATGTTGCCGCCGGCAATCATTGCTTTAACCTGCTCCATGTCTCCTTTTATAATAGCCAGATGAAACGGATTCCGGGTTTGAGAGCATAACTGATCCACCATCCAGTCCTGTTCATGCTTTTTTAATTCCTCCTCCATTTTTTCAAACTCATCATCCGCGGCTTTGACCCATTCCTCAATATCTGCGCCCAGATCGGGATCCGCCTCCTGGATAATCAAGGCGATATTTTCCTGCTGAGTCAATTTGGCTAACTGCAGGGCATTCATCCCTTCCCCGTTTTGCAGGGCGGGATCCGCTCCCAGCTCCAGTAACAGGCGGACCATCTCCTGGTTACCTGAAATAATGGCCAGAAAAAGACAGGTCATCCCCTTGTCGTTCTGAAAATCAATATCCCCACCATGATCCAGAAGAAGTTTGACAATGTCCTGGTATCCCATATAGGAGGCATACATCAGCGGTACGGAGTCCAGATTATCTGTTTCATTAACATCAATACCATTATTGTCCAGCATTTTCTTTATGGCATCTATATCACCAAGGGCCACGGCTTTATGAAAGGGATTGTTGATCTGTTCGGCCAGTTGCTTTTTTATATGTTCTTTCAATTCTTCTTCCGATATTGTTTCACCGGGAGTTGCGCCCCTGTCATCTTCTGTAATTTCCGTATCCGGTTCTCCTTCTTCGATAGCCGGTGGGGATGTCTCCAGATCAGGATAAGCATCTTTGAATAACTGAAGCGTTCGAAACTTATCCTGGGCCGCTGCTAAATCCATAGCCGTCAAACCATCATTATTTCTGATGTGAATATCAGCACCCGACTTCAATAGAGCCCACACTGCATCATCATTACCCCGTTCGGCCGCATAATGGAGACCGGTATTTCCCAGATCGTCACGGGCATTGATATCGGCATGAAGTTCCAGGAGCTTGGTAATCATTCGGGCATTATTTTGCCGGGCCGCCACTATCAGTCCCGTCGCATTATGATTTGCGCTTTGTTGTTCGACATCACCGCCGTTACGGATAAGGTCTTCCAGAATATCATACTGGGCATAGTAAACCGCTTCGATAACCGAGATATCTTTTTTGTATTTGAACACCAGGTCATACTTCTCCTGACTGTCGTATCCTATGGTGTGGATGGGCGTATTGCCTGAGATATTTCTTGTATCCAGGCGGGCACCTGCCTCCAGGAGTAATTCCATCATTTTCACAGTCCCTATGTCTGCGGCTTCATGGAGCGGCGTATCTTGCGAGATAGTCTGGTGATTCACATCGGCGCCATGAGCAATCAATAGCCCCGCCAGTCCCAGATGATGGTCCATCTTGTCTTCTGCCAGTTTAAACAGAGGGGTTATACCAAATATATTAACGGGATCGGCATCCGCCCCTTTTTCCAACAGCATTTCGGTGATGGCCCGTTCATCTTCCTCCCCGGTAACACCGTTAGCATAGTTGTTCGCCATGATATTCAGGGGAGTATTACCGTCTTTATCCCGGGCATGAACATCAGCACCCCGGCTCAGGAGTATTTCGACGTTTTTTACCTCATCCCATCGCACTGCTTTATGTAACGGAGTCTCTTTATAGGCATTACGGGCATTGACATCCAGTCCCCAGTCAATCAGAATCATCAGAAGGTCGCCGTTGCCGCTATCTTTACCGGCCACATAATGCAGGAGGGTGTTCCCCATAGAGTCTGTCCCCCAGAAGGCCTGTCCCTCTTGTATATAATTTTCCAATCCCTTCATATCAATATCATTCCAGGGTGTGTCTGTTTTGATAAAACGCATCCAGGACGGAGGTGGTTCATTAGTATGTTTCTCCTTGAATATCTTTTGAAGATAATCAATAGCTTTATTCGATCCAAAGTGTTGCGCATTATCCTGTAGGGATCGGCCCCAACTGGTACCCGTATATATATCAGCACTGTGCTCGACCAGGAGTTTGGTGATTTCAAGATTGCCGGCCATGGCCGCTATAAACAGAGGTGAATATTCATGGCTGTCTCTGGCATCGATATTCACCTTATGGTCCAGCAGATAGTTCACGGTTTTAATATTTTCGGCACCTACAGCCGCATGAAGCAGGGTTCCGATATAATCTATATCCAGGCGAAAGTATTTATCCATGTTCCCTTCGCGGTCGGCTATAAGCTTAAAGATTTCAAAATTATTGCAACTCGCAGCCCTGCCAATAAGAAGGACTCCCTGTGAATCTACACAGTCCGTAGTCGCGCCCTGGGCCAGCAGATACTCGACCATATCCTGGTTTTCTGAATCCACTGCCCACATTATAAGAGGTTGTAAAGAATCATCTGTATCAAATCCCGGCTGAGATCCTATACTTTGATTAATATCCGCTCCCTTGGATATGAGTAGATCCATCACTTCTCGACTTCCTCCTGACAGGGCATAAAACAAAGGGGTTAAGCCAAGGTTGTCCCGGGCGTCGATCTCGGCTCCCTCTTCAATACTCTTGTGGACCTTGTCGATATCCTTTGCTTGACAGGCCTGAAACAGTTCCAACGTTGCCATATTGGTCTGTGCTGAACAGGGTGATAATATAATAAGGAAAAGACAGATAATGCTGGAAAGTATAACCTTCATGCTAGACACCTCTTATTTATGATCCGATTCAAACTTCTTGACCTGCAACACGTTAGCCATTTCGTGCGTTATTATACCGCGTTCGGAGTGGGTTGTAAAGAAGAATTGGGTTAAAATTGAGGTCTATATCAGGATGGGCCGGCTAATGTTCCCGGCTTACTTTCAGGCCGTCGGGGCAATGGTCACGCCAGAGGTCTAGCCGGTCGGCCAGGCCCAGTTGAGCTAAATACTCTGAATCTATCAGATTGTTATTTATATCCTGAGGGTTACCCCCGGTTTCGTGCACCAGGGCATTGGCGGCATGAACCACGGTCAGGACAGAAAAATCCTTTACCGGCGCCTGGCCGGGATGATGATGAAAGGTGAGCGCCTCAATAATACTGTGGGGAAAGCCCCAGATACCCAGCAGATAAGCCCCGGCTTCGGCATGGGTGGCGCCGATAATCTGCTTCTCCGCGGCATAGACAGGACTATTCTCCCGGGCCGCCAGTTGAATGGCCTTTTGATAATCATCCGGCAATTTGACCGCTATCACCAGCTTGCCCACATCATGGAGCATACCGGCAATCATGGCGTTGTCAACGACCTCCTGGCCGACCTCTTCACAGCGGGCTATCTGTCGGGCCCATTCGGAAACCGTCATACTGTGATCCCATAAGGCTTTTATTGAAAAAAGCTTCAAATCAGCAGGTTGAAACGCTTCGAACACTTTTATGGACAGGACCAGTGCGGAAATAGTCTCCAGCCCTAACAGGCTGACCGCCTGTGATATCCTGGAAACATGCCGCGGCACACCAAAAAAAGCCGAATTCACCAGTTGCATGATTTTAACACTCATGCCGACATCCCGGGAGATTATTTGCGCGACCTTATCGATCGACGTATTGCCGGAGTTCAGCTCCGTCATTAATTCATGATATATTTGGGGCACACAGGGTAAAGAGCCCAGCTGTGTTATGACCCCCTGAAGCGTTTGGTTGGTTAATAATTCACGCAGAGAACAGACACGATTGATAGTGTCTTTTAACGTCTGAGCATCACAGGGCTTGGAAATATATTGATGAATAGGTCCCACAGACTCAAGAATCGCTTTCTTGGAAGTCTGGCCCGACAGGGCCAGACGCACCACCTGAGGATGACGGTTTTTTACTTCATTACTCAATTCAATCCCGTCCATGTCCGGCATACGCATATCGGAGATAATGATATCAATTGATTCCCGGTCCAATATCTCCAAAGCCTCACGACCGCGGGTGGTAAATATCATCTCCCATTCATGGCGCATGGATCGCAGCATCCGGCGTAAGCCGTCCAGCACGTTCTGTTCATCATCGACAAATAAAATTTTTCTTTTTACGCTCATAATTCAGTATTACGCATACAAAAAATTGAATTTCGTGTTACATTATCTATTATTCGTGTCAAGCGGTTGACACCATCAGGTTGCATTTCCCGGCTCCCCGGTGGCTGCGGATTCCTGAACCGGCAGGGGATCAATCGGCAGGCGTATCGTAAACGTGGTGCCTTTACCTGCTTCCGTTTCAAACGAGATGATCCCGTCATGTTTTTCGGTAACAATAGAGTAAGATACCATCAACCCCTGCCCCGACCCCCGGCCCACCTGCTTGGTGGTAAAAAATGGATCGTAAATTTTGTCATGGATCGCTTCCGGGATACCGGGTCCCGTATCGGACACCTTTATGTCCACCCAGTCATGATCCTGTCGTGAACTTACGGTAATGGTCCCCTTTTCCTTGGAACCATCTTCGACCATCTCTTGAATCGCTTCCGCCGCATTGACGATTAAATTCAGGATAACCTGGTTGATCTCCGCCGGCAGGCAGGTTACCAGGGGCAAATCCGGGTCAAGATCCGTCTTGACGTCCGAAACATATTTCCATTTGTTACGGGCTACCGTGATCGTATTGACAATCGATTTATTGATATCGCACTTGGTCTTTTCTTTCATGCCCGGATGAGAATATTCCTTCATGGCATGCACAATTTCCGAAATACGCCGGACACCTTCGTTGGACTGTCGAGTGGCATTGGGAATCTCCTGGGCCAGGTACTCCAGATCAACCTCGTGGCAAAGCCGGTCTATATCATTGATGATGCTGTCATAAAGATGGTTGTCCCGGCACAACGCAATGAGCTCCGTATATTTACCCAGAACCTTTTGCATATCCTCAAAACCTTCCTCCAGGAAAGTCAGGTTGTCCCCGACGTATTGAGTGGGTGTGTTGATCTCATGAGCGATCCCGGATGCCAGTTGACCGATGGATTCCAGTTTCTGTGCCTGGGTAAGCTGTGTCTGCAATCCGATGATTCGTTCACCGACATGCAAACGTGCCAGAAGCTCATCTTTATTGAACGGTTTCGTGATATAGTCATTGGCCCCGGCTTTCAGGGCGTTGGTTATATTCTCCGTGCCTTCTTTAGCCGTTAAAAGGATTATATGGCAGAGCCGGCTTTTATGCTCCTCCTGCATTTTAGTGCAGATTTCCACGCCGTCCAGACCGGGCATGTCCCAGTCCAGTATGGCAAGCTGCAAACTGGGCTTGCTGGACAGCAGCGACCAGGCCTGCAATCCGTCGTTGACGGACACGACCTCATAGCCGTTCTTTTCCAGCGCCACCTGGATCATCCGCCGGGTGGCTATATGATCATCCGCTACGAGAACCTTGGTCATGATTCGATCCTATGCCAGAGAGTCCCAGTCCATATCTTCCAGGCTTTGATAGAGGCGCTTTAATTCCAGCTCAATTTGGTTGAAGGTCTGTTCAAAGGTATCTGTCTGACCGGCTTTGGCATCAAGTTCCATTTGTGCCGTGACTTGCTGGAGTGCTATGGCGCCCAGGTTGGCCGCCGCTCCCTTGATTTTATGGGCCCCTTTCTGAATGGAATCTGCATCAGCCGATGATACCGCACTCTGCAGTTCCTTAACATCATCGTTGGTAGTCTCCATGAAAACCTGGGCGATCTCTTTAAACACTTCAATATCACCACCCAGCATCTCGAGAACCTGTTGCGGTTCGATAATTGGATATTCCATGTTTTCAGTCTCCTTATCTTTGTTAGCTGTTTCCTTTTCAGTTGGGATCGCTGACGTCTCGTCTTCGTTGCCGATAAGGGCATTCTCATCTGTGTAACTGACGTCATTGATAATGGGTTCTTCCTTATGGAAGGTATCATCTCGAGGATCATCCGTTATTCCGATATCTTCATGAACACGGTTATCGTTATCTGAAGCTACCGGTTCCCCGATACTATCCGTCTCATCGTCATGCCTGTTTTCAGCGGGAGGATTATCTTCTAGTGCCTTGATCCTGTTATTTTCAGGATTACGAAGATCGACCATCCTCTTGACCGTGGCCACTAACTCATCCACTTCAAAGGGTTTGTAGAAAACCTCGGATATCCCGACATCCCGAATGAATTTTACCCGCTTGTTGTTCTTGTCCAGGCCGGTCACAATGATGATCTTCAGGTGGGCATATTTGGCATTTTTCATAATATGTTTAATCACCTCGACACCATCCATCGCCGGCATCATGATATCCATGATCATGATATGAGGGGCAAAACTGCCCAGCAGGGTACAGGCGCTGACCCCGTCAACGGCGGATCTGATTTTGGCCGTGGAGATCTTCCGACGCAGGATTCGGTTAATGCTTTCCAGGAAGTTATCATCGTCATCCACCAGGAGTATCCGGGGCGGTTCGGTAACTTTCACGTCATGCTCGACATGACAATACCTGGTTAAAATCTTGTATAATTCATCCCGGTTGAGAGGCTTCGAGATATAATCATCCATGCCGGCCGTGATGCACTTTTCCCGGTCTCCCTGCATGGCATGAGCGGTCATCGCGACAATCGTCCGATGCTGACCGGTCCCCGCTTCCTGTTTACGGATTTCCTTGACGGCCGTATAACCGTCCATAACCGGCATCTGGCAGTCCATAAAGAGAATGTCATAGAACTCATGCTCCAGCAAATCAAGGGCCTCCTGACCATTATTGGCCACTTCGACCGTACAGCCAAATTTTTCCAGAACCTTCGCGGCCACCTTTTGGTTGGTTATATTATCTTCGGTCAGGAGCACCCTGGCGGAAATCTTCTGGTATTCTTTGGTTTTCTTTTCCATATTCAGTTGTTCCGCCAGAGTATGGCTGGTTATGAGATTAAACGCTTCATCCTCCTCTTTGGAACCCCATACCGCATTAAGAGTTTCAATCAGTTTGGAACTGTGTACCGGCTTGACCAGATAGGCCGCTACCCCGGCCTGAATCATTTTTTCACCATCACCACGATTGCCCACCGACGACATCATTACGAGGATCGTATCTCTGATTTCGGGATCCGCCTTGATCTCAATCGCCAGCATCTCGCCGTCCATCTTGGGCATCTGATAATCAATAATGGCCAGGTGGTAAGGATCATTCTGCCGGCGGGCCTCTATGAGCATCTGTAACGCTTCGGGCGCCGAGGCACAGGTATCATGGCGAATACCCCAGTTAAACATTTGTTCCGAGCATATTCTTCGGTTAATCTCATAATCATCCACTATCAATATACGGGAGTTTTCCAGATCACCTCGGGGCAACTTCTTGGCCGTTGTGTCGCTGTCCAGTTGTAATGTGATTTCAAACCAGAACGTTGATCCCTTACCGACTTCACTTTCCACACCGATCGTTCCGCCCATCAGTTCGACCAGTTGCTTGGAAATAGTGAGTCCCAGGCCCGTGCCGCCATATTCACGCGTCGTCGAGGTGTCGGCCTGGTTAAAATGTTCAAAGATAGACTCCTGCTTGTCGGCCGGTATGCCGATGCCGGTATCTTCCACTGAAAACCGGAACAGCCCCTCAGTGCCTGTTTTATTGTTACATTCAATACTTACCAGGATATGCCCTTGATTCGTGAATTTGATGGCATTTCCAATCATATTGGTAAGTATCTGCCGGATACGACCCGGATCACCTGTCACATGAGTGGGAACATTCGGCGCATGCCGTATGATGAATTCAAGTCCTTTTTCCTGGGTGCGCCCGGCCAGCAAATTGGCCATTTCTTCCACCGAAGATTCCAAATCAAAGGGAATGGGGTCAATCGTCACTTTACCTACTTCCATCTTGGAGAAATCCAGGATATCGTTGATAATACCCAATAGCGAGTTGGCGGAATTCTGTACCGTCCTGGCATATTCCTGCTGCTCCATGCTTAATTCCGAGTCCAGCAGGAATTCCGTCATGCCGATGATCCCGTTCATGGGGGTGCGAATTTCATGGCTCATATTGGCCAGAAAATCACTCTTGGCCTTATTCGCCGCCTCGGCCGCCTCCTTTTTCTTCTGTAACTCTTCGTTGGTTTGCTTGAGTTCCTGGGTTCGCTCTTCTACTTTTGCCTCCAATTGTTCATTAGCGGTCCGCAGGGCGCCGTCACGCTCCTGTATCTGATCCAGCATCTCGTTAAATCCGTCCACCAGTTGACCGACCTCGTCATCACTGTGTTTTTTGCAACGAACCGTATAATCCTGTTTTTCCGACACCCGCCGGGTGGTCCGGACCAGTTGCGAGATGGGACCCGTGACCAGAATCTGTAATTTGGCCGAAATACCATAGGCCACCAGCACCGCCAATAGTGTCACCAAAGCTACAATCCCGATGTTCTGGGACAACGCGTTGTGCATTTCCTCCAGATTGGCATGTATATGCAGGGTTCCCAGTTTCTCCTCCTCGTGAACGATTTCCTTGAATAATATCAATTTCCCATTTTCGTAGAAACATGTATCAGGCATGGGTTTATGGGGATAGAAGCCCCGCGTGTTTTCATTCCGATGGTATTCGGCAAAAATTTCTCCGGCATTGTTGTAAACGATTACAGAAACAATGGACGGGTCTGCTCTTAATATTTTCAAACCCTCTTCCGCATCTTCCGGTATATTAAAAGAGAGCGGCGCCTTACAGACATCCGATATCATATTGGCCTGGATGGAAAGATTATTCTTTATGGATCGATAAAGATTGATCTGCTGATACAGGATAAAACCAATACAGGCCGACAGTAATGCCATGGCACTGGTTGCCATGATAATAAGTATCATCTTTTGCTTTATCGTATATTTCCTGTGATTGAACATTGTGTGTCTTCTCCTGTTACTTTTGGATCACCCGTTTCGCCAGCTTTAAGACCGAAGTGTTGATTTTGAGCCGGGCCTGCTGGGCCGAAATCAGGTTAATATCAAACGCAATTTTGTTGTCTGCCAGGTAAAGTCGTAAGATGCTGCCTTTTTCCAGAAAATTAACCGTTTCCGATACCGTTAAAACGTCGGCGTCTTTCACGACCTCAATTACTTTTCCTTCATGCTTCTCTTCCGAGGGACAAATAACCAATATATGATATTTCTTCAGAGTATCTTTGTTGTTTTCAATCCCTGTAAAGTCCTTTATCATCTCAACAGATACTTTCAGGCCTTTGATATTTTTGGATTCGAGTTTTTTCCATGAGTCGTCATATATGTTCTCTCCCAGAACGCCAATCTGGATAGTATTTTCACTTTTGGCAGTATTATTTTCCGGCCACTGGATATATTTGGCTAAATTGTAAATGATGGATACTTTAAGTTCCGACACGGATGGATTCCCGGCATAAACCAATGATATCGTCATACTCATAAGCACTATGACTGCCCATCCTATCAAATGTTTTTTCAAAATAAAAATCATAGTACCTGTTGTATTTTTTGCCGGCTGTCTTTGGGGCCGAACAATTAATTAATCAAATTAGGATAATCCATACGCGCCCAAAGTCGGGTTTGCATCCAATCAGTACCGCTCTCAAAATACTCATTTTTAAACGTACTCTTCTGTGTTTTCCTTTCCGTCTCCCTTCCCTGAAAAGACCTGGAGCCTGTATGTCTGAAACTCATATATTTTATCGCCACTTTCAATCCTGAAATTAATCACAAGGTAAGTATTTATAAACAATTATAATAATATTCTTATAAAATCCTGTCTGGCCGCCATTAATAGAATTCGACCGCCGGATTTTATAAATTACTTCATGAAATCAAAAAATTATAAGACCTCCAATCACTCCTTTCTGACCAAAGGCAATGGATAAAAAATGAGCAAAAAGCACCCAGGTTAAATTAGTATCGAATTTTTTGGTTTTCATGCTGACAATTCGCTGGAATAGTCCTATAATAGCAGGCTCAAAGCAAAAGCTTGAATATAGGTATTATCAATGGATTAAAACAACTATGGAAGCGACATTTTAGCCACTTTGGAAATGATGATTTTATAAAATGAATGGCATGATAGCACGATGGCATTTTATGCGTGAATTTTATTCATTGGCAGGATAATGGTTTATTCTGTTTGAATACATGAGTAGTAGGCGGATATCCTTGGTGTCAATAGTGGTTTTTAAGGTTTTATCGAAAGGTTATGAGGTGTAACAATGAGATGCGCGGAATACAAAAATCAAAAACGGAATATTTTCAGATTTCACCTGGTTCTGGGTTTAGTTGCTGTCCTGGTAATCGTAGCCGGCTGTGGCCCCAAGGCAGTACGCGGCGGGGCGGGAACCGACAATCCGGAACTCGATGATGCTGCGATGAGTGTTAAACTGGACCGACAGGATATCGAATATCTGGTGTCCGTCAATATCAGGGCTTTGTCGAACTCGCCTTTCTGGAACAGTACCATCGAGCAGGCAGAGGAACCGCCGGTCGTGGCTATCTGGCCCATCCAGAATGCCACCACACAACATATCGATGATCAGATGAATACCCTCCTCTCATCCATTGAGACCTATATGGTTAATTCCGGAGATGTACGCGTGGTAAGCAGGGAAAGGCAGAAAAAACTGATTGATGAACTGAAGTTACGACAGGCAGATGTTTACGACCCCCAGACTGCCGGAGAAATTGGACGGCAACTGGGTGCACAGTATTTTGTTACAGGCAAGATTAACTCAGTGGATGAACGCCTGAAGAAAACCCGACGCTTGCAGTATAGCCTTACCCTCCAGATCATCGAAGTCGAAACGGGCCTGATCTTGTTCCAGAAGGAAGCAATCCGGAGCAAAGCCCTGAAAAACTGATCTTTTTTATAATGATACACCATGAATAATCAAACACCCTTACAGATGCAAAGGTGGTTAATAACACTGTCTCTGCTATACTGTGCAGGATGCGCTACCTATACGGATCAAATTAACAAGGCACACCTGGCGGCCGATACCGGAAACTATGAGACTGCCATCCGCGAGTTAAATGGCCTCCTGGGTGTGACCAGTTACGAGCAGATACCTGATAAATGGACCGCTCATAGACCCCTGGTCGCGCTCGAACGGGCCATGCTGCTTCAGGCCCGGCAGCAATACCAATGGAGCGCACGCGACTTGAGCGCCGCAGAGACAGAATTGGAATTCCTGGACCTCAAGCAGGATACTGCGGGCAATATCGGAAAATACATTTATAATGACAGTGCTGAGGTCTATAAAATCCAGCCCACCGAACGACTGGCACAGAACGCCTTGAATATGCTCAACTATCTGGCCATGGACAATCTGGAAGGCGCCAGTGTGGAGGCCAGACGATTCACGGTTTCCCGGGAATACCTGGAGTCACTGGACAACGCCAGCCACTGTATTTTCGGTTCCTACCTGGCGGGATTCGTATTTGAAAAATTTGGCGAACCGGAAAGAGCCCTGCGCTATTACGAGGAAGCCATCGATGCCGGAGACCTGCAGGCACTGCGTGAACCGGTTCTTCGGTTGTCCGGCCGGGGCAATTATGTCGGAAGAAAACTCCAGGAGTATATTGACAAACTGGAATCTTCTGCCACCGACAAGGCTCCAGACACCGCCTCGATAGACGAACCGGTCGGTGATATCCTCATCGTATTAGCTCTTGGCCGGGTTCCCTACAAAGTTCCTCAACGAATACCTGTGGGTGCAGCTGTCGGGATGGCCGGACTCTACATCAGCGGTAATCCTGATATACTGGCCTACAGTGCTTTCAAGGTTGTAGTTTATCCTGAATTGGTCCAGCGGTTCAATATTTTTACGAATGCCACCATCACGCTGGATGGTCAGAACAGACCGGTGGAACTTTTAACCGATCTGGGCGCCGAGATTGTCAGAGAGTACGAGACAATCAAGCCCAAAATCATTGCCGCGGCCCTGACGCGTATGATCGCACGAGCCGCCGCGGCCGAGGGAATGCGGGCCTTCGCGCGAGAAAAAGGTGGGGTGACCGCCTTGATCGCCGCCCTGGGAACAGAAGCCGCCCTGTTAGGCCTGGATAAACCGGATACCCGCTCCTGGACCTTTCTGCCCGCAAGGATCTACGTCTGCCGGACCCGAGTCAGCCCCGGCCAACACGAAATACAGGTTGACCTGAAAGGAAATTCCCCACAAAAACGTTTGATCCAGGTTGAGGTCCCCCCCGAAGGGTTTGTCGTTGTCGTCATCTCAGAACCACGATGACTCAATTAATTGAGAACGGGTTGCGCTGCCTCAAACATCAAAGGGTGGCATGCCTGCGCGAGTGAAGCGAGTTTAGGCATGGGATTATGTTTTTACTGACATGAATTTAAATAATGAGAGTTTACGATTTATCGTGTGTTTTATTCTTTCTTCTGCACACATGCCACATTGATCTTCTTGGCAGCCATGGTTTCATCCAGCCGGCTTACGCACGTGGACAGGGGCGCGGACTTGATTTTTTCGGGATTGGTCTTGGCGGTCTGGGCGATTTGGATCATGGTGGCGATGAAATCGTCCAGGGTCTCTTTGCTCTCTGTTTCCGTAGGTTCGATCATGATCGATTCCGGGACAATGGTGGGGAAATAGATGGTCGGTGGATGGAAGCCGGCGTCAATCAGGGCTTTGGCAATATCCACGGCGTGCACACCGCCGGCGGCCTGGCGCTTGGCAGTAAACACACATTCGTGCTTGCAGAGCTGCGGGTAGGGCAGGTCGTAATGGTCTTTGAGTTTTTCACGGATATAGTTGGCGTTGAGCACGGCGTTTTCCGCCACGCGGATCAGGCCTGCGCGACCTAGCATAAGGATATAGACATAGGCCCGCAGAATGATCCCGAAATTGCCGTAAAACGGGGCGATGTACCCGATACTTTTCGGCCGGTCATACTCCAGGGCAAAGGTGCCGTCATCACGCTTGACCACAATTGAGACGGGCAGGAACGCTGTGAGCCGTTCCACTACGCCCACGGGCCCGGCGCCCGGCCCGCCGCCGCCGTGCGGCGTGCCAAATGTTTTATGGAGGTTCAGATGCACAATATCAAAACCAATATCGCCCGGACGCACCTTGCCGGTTATGGCGTTAAGGTTGGCGCCGTCATAATACACCAGGCCGTCAACGCCGTGTATAATATCGCAAATTTCCTTAATATGCGGATTGAACAGCCCCAGCGTATTCGGGCAGGTCAGCATCAACCCTGCCACGGAGTCGTTGACCATCTCCTTCAGGGCCTGCACATCCATTACGCCGGTCTTGTCACTGGGCACGGCCCTGACCTCATACCCGGCAATAGCGCCGCTGGCAGGGTTGGTGCCGTGGGCACTGTCCGGAATGAGCAGGATGGTCTTTTTATGGCCGCGGTCCCGATGCCAGGCGGCCATGAGCATAATACCGGTCAGTTCACCATGGGCGCCGGCCAGCGGCTGCATGGTAAACGCCGCCATCCCGGTTATCTCTCGCAGCAGCAGGTCCGTCTCATAGATCACCTGCAAGGCGCCCTGCGTGAGGATCCCGCCCATACGCAGTTGCGGCAGCAGCGGATGCAGATAACAGAAACCCGGATACGCCGCAATCCGCTCACAGACCTTGGGATTGTATTTCATGGTGCATGAGCCCAGCGGATAAAAATTGGTATCCACCCCGAAGTTCCGGCGCGACAGCTCGGTAAAATGCCGTACTATGTCCAGCTCACTCAGTTCCGGCAAATCCGCCTCTTTCTCACGCAGCAGTTTACTGTCCAGATTAATACTGGTCGGCACATCAGAAGGCGCCGGCCTGACTGCCCGCCGGCCCGATACACTTTTTTCGTACAACAACTTCATTTGTATTTTTCCAAAGGTTTTTATTTTTTTAGACAGGATAACAGGATTTACACTTTCAAGATAACCAGAACCCATCTGATTATAAATTATAAACATTAAATGCACACCTGATTATTCTTACGGTTATCTCTTCATACTCCATCTACTGCCCCACTTAAACTATTTAAAATTCTTAATCCTGTCAATCCTGTTACTGTCTAAAATTCTTACAATACCGTTTCCAGCGCTTCGGCCAGCATGCCGATTTCCTGCTTCGAACGTTTTTCGGTGATGGCTATCAGCATGGCGTTTTGCATGCCGTCGTAGTAGCGGCTCAGCGGGAAGCCGGCGGCGAACCCTTTTTCAATGAGCCGGCCGATCACGTCCACGGCCTCGCAGGGCAGAGCCACGACAAATTCGTTAAAGAACCATTTGGCATGGAAGCGCGGATTCACGCCCGGTATCTCGGTCAAACGCCGATACGCGTAACTGGCCTTATCGGCACACAACTGCGCCACTTCCTGCAGGCCCTGTTTGCCCAGCAGGGTCAGATACACCAGGGCGCGCAGGGCACAGAGACTTTCATTGGTACAGATATTGGAGGTCGCCTTGTCACGCCGGATATGCTGCTCGCGCGCCTGCAGAGTCAACACAAAACCACGCCGACCCTGGGTATCAACCGTCTGGCCCACGATCCGGCCCGGCATCTTGCGGATATACTTCTGACGTGTGGCCATAAAGCCCAGATACGGCCCGCCGAACGAGACCGGCATCCCCAAAGACTGCCCTTCGCCGGTAACAATATCAGCACCCATCGCGCCCGGAGTCTTCAGGATCCCCAGCGAAATCGGATAACACGAACAGATCAGCAGCGCGCCGCGCTTATGGACCGCCTCGGCGATGTCACTGTAATCATCGATACAGCCGAAAAAATTCGGATTCTGCACAATCACGGCGGCCGTCTCATCATCGACCAGCCGGTAAATCCCCGCCCGGTTCGCCAGCCCGCCTTCATTAAGCGTCTGGTGGAGTTCTATCCTGAGATTACGCGTGTAGGAATCGATCATCACCCGATAAATGGGATTCACGCTGTCATCGATGATAATCTTATTACGACCTGTAATGCGCAGGGCCATCATCATGGCCTCATACAAAGCGGTACCGCCATCGTAAAGCGATGCGTTAGCCGCTTCCATTTCCGTGAGCCGACAGATGACCGACTGAAACTCATAGATAGCCTGAAGGGTTCCCTGGGACATCTCCGGCTGATACGGGGTATAGGCAGTATAAAATTCGCTCCGCGAGGTAATGGCATCCAGAGCCGCGGGAATGAAATGATCATAAAATCCGCCCCCCAGAAAGCCGATCAGTTCGGTGGAATTTTTCAGGCTGATCTCCGCGAGCTTCTCTCGGGCCTGCTGCTCCGTGATACCTGCCGGCAGGGCAAAGGATTTACATCGAAGCTCCGGCGAGATATCGGCGAAGAGCCCCTCCATGGTCAATCCCAGTTCCCCCAGCATTTGCTCTTGTTGTTCTGAGGTATTGGCTATAAATGGCATCAGGTTTCCAGCCCCCGAAGGTATTCCTCGTATTCTTCGGCATTCAACAGGCTCTTCCCGGCTGCCGGGTCACTGATTTCCAGCTTACATATCCACCCGTCTTCATAACAATCGTTATTTATCAGGTCCGGTACCTCTTCGAGTTTACTGTTGACCTCCGTTACAGTACCGGCAACAGGTGCATACACATCGCTGGCGGCCTTGGAACTTTCCAGCACGCCCAGCACATCGTGTGCCTGCACCTGCTTATCCACGTCAGGCAGCTCCACATAGGTTAATTCACCCAGTTGCTCCTGGGCATGATCAGTAATACCTACAATGGCCTGGTCACCATCTATCCGGACCCACTCATGGTCCCTGGTATAAAGCAAATCATCCTTAATCATAGTATTCTCCAAAAAAACTCTTAAATGTGAACTCCAGGCGTTCCAATAACAATCAAAACACCTTAGAATCTTGCCATTCTTTCAATCACCGTACCGACAATATCCTTATCCAGCATTGCTCCTTCTTTAATAGTCTTTTTCCGGCCCTGTTCAATATGCCGTTCATTTCGTGCGCGATAATATACCCCTATGTCGCCCTGTGCGTCAACGGAATCACGCCTTAAAAATGCCAGGGCGATCTGTACCTGGTCCACCCTGGCACAACTGAGTATCCAGCCAATGCATTTACCGGTGTTATCTAATACGGCATCACCCTCACGCACAGGCCGTATCCCCTTTTGGCCGGGTAACTTGAGACGCTGAACAGACATGGTGTAATTGGACTTCCTGATACGCATAGGTTCCTGGCCGAGGAAAAAATTCTTATCCAGCTTAACGGCCCAGCCGTACCCGGCCTCAAAAGGCGAGATATTATGCCGGCCCGCCAGCTCATGGCCGTATAAGGGAAGCCCGGCTTCTATACGAAGGCTGTCACGTGCCCCCAGCCCGCAGGGCTGCAATCCCAGCGGCTCGCCCTTACGCAAAAGCACATCCCACAGCCAGGGCGCATTTTCAGGATGGACAAACAACTCATAACCCGTACGCGCACCGGTATATCCGGTCCGGGACACCAGCACATCGATTTCATCTATTTTCAACTCGACAAATGAAAACGGTGATAACTCTTTTATCGTATCTTTATCACTGACTATGTTTAAAAGGATATCGCACGACCGGGGGCCCTGCAGAGCGATATCCACCCGGGCATCATCGCCGACAGTCATATCACGCATGTCCCAGATCTCAGGATCCAGATCATAGCCGTATTGACTTAATATTTCCGGGACTGTTTTAAACCAGCGGTCAATCCTGGAGTTATTGGCAGCGTTGACCACAACCATGAAATCCTGGGGGCCACGACGATAGATAATGATATCATCCAGTACCGTTCCGTCCGCCTCCAGGATATAGCTATAGTGCGCCTGGCCCGCCTGGAGTGCGGTTACCCGGTTCGTGGTGATAAGGTCGAGAAATTTTTCGGATGATTGGCCCCGGACCTGCCATACTCCCATATGGGTGCAGTCGAAGAGTCCGGCGGTTTCACGTACCACCTGGTGTTCCTGAGAAATACTGGAATACCATAAGGGCATAAGATAGCCGGCAAACTCCGCCAGATGCGTTTTGGAGGTCAATTCCAGGTGTTTGTGATATAACGCACTTTTTTTTATGTCTTTGGCATTAACGGTCATAGTTTATCCTGTTAGTAACTCAGCGAGCATCTTGACATAACTGCTGGAAATATGCTGGTAGCCCTGTAGTCCCATTTGTTCCACAATCCCTTTGATCGAAGCCTCATCGGGACCTTCTATTTCGATAAAGCAGCCTAATCCGGCCACGTTATCCAGGCATATCAGGCAATCATCCACCTGCCACATCTGCCTGTTTTTTTTAACGGACAGGGTTGGAATATATCCCAGTACTTCCAGCAGCCTGGGGCCCAGGTCATCGTGAACCAGTTCCAGTTCAATTTCTTCCCGCCGTTTGAATGGTCCGTCCTGAAGCGGGCCCTTGAAACACAGAGTGGATTTGATATCTTGTCCTATCTGCTCCCGACGAAGACGAAGACCACAATCAGTATTTAATAATTGCCGGTCAGGGGTATCGAAAAACTGATCTTCCTGGTCAATCGTATCCAGATAGTTACCGTTTATATTCCTGACCCGTTCGGCGAATATAGCTAATTGTTCAACCCTGAATTTTGCTTCTATCTCATCCGGCATCCGGACTATCCTGTTCTCCTGGCCGTCCATTAAAAGCGTTATTATAGAAGGTGTCTATTTTGTTGTCAATTGACCTGTGTAATTTTCCTGTTTATAATGTCCTCATGAAGCAAAAGGATCAAAATTTTGGCGAAAAACCGGTTTTATCGCGCGATCAGGTCCGCGCGTGTGATAGAATTGCTATGGAGCGTTACCAGATAAACGGTTTAGTGCTCATGGAGAATGCCGGGGGAGCGGCCGCAAGACAGGTCCTTTCGTTATTAGAGAAGCGAGTTCATCCCCGGGTGGCCATACTGGCCGGAACCGGCAATAACGCCGGTGATGGTTTCGTGGTGGCCCGACATCTGAATAATAGCGATATTGACCTGGATATTCTGATCCTGGGCTCACGGGACAAATACAAAGGTGATGCTCTCTCCAATCTGCGTATTATTGAGCGGATGAACCTGCCGATCACGACAGTTGAAATGGAAGATGTTCAGGCACGATACAATGAAATCAAAAAACATCTGGAACCGATAGATTTGATTGTGGATGCCATGTTGGGAACCGGCACTTCTGGTGAGCCTCGGGAACCCATAAAAACCGCTATTCATGTTATAAATGAATATGTCGATTCTAAAACCATTGTAGCCCTGGATATACCCTCGGGTCTGGATTGCGATTCAGGAAAGCCTCTGGAGATAGCGGTCCGGGCCGACCATACTATCACTTTTGCCGCCCTTAAAAAAGGATTTCTGTCGCCTGACGCCAGGCCTTATATCGGCGAGATTACTATAGCCTCTATTGGTATCGATACCAGGAGACTATTAAACCACTGAGAAATACTGATAAATCCATATAGACAATTGAAATGCTTTATCTATTAAAAGATAATACTGTATCTGTTCAGAGATGATCGCAGACTGCTTCTCTGAGTTTCTCGATAAAAACCTCCACTTCTTAATGGGCTATTACTTCTTCTTGAACCTAACCCAATGGTAGAGCTCTTGCTAATACCGGCGCGACTTATACTTCCTGTTCCCCTGCTCATGCGACTGGTTGATTGGCCCATTTGGCTAAAACCCGATTTATTTAAAAAATTCATATTAAAGGCATCAAGTGTACCAATTGATGTCGTATTACTGCTATAAAAAGGACTACTACCAGATGAAACACCACCGACGGGGTAAAAACTAATTGGCACGCCCGAAGTCGAAGATGAAGTCAGGCTGCGTGATACTGCACCTGAACTCATTAATGTATTGAAACTGGCAGGCATTCTCTGGGCGCCGATTCGGCCGGAAGCAATTCTTCCTGTTGCTGAGGAACTGCGATTTGATAAATTTTGTCCAGGCCTTTGTAAATTTATAGCCAGTGGATTGTTACTTCTACCTCTTGAGCCAGCCAGGCTGCCCGCCCCGGTCGAATATTTTGAAAATGTACTTAAAGTACTACTTCCCCTTGCCGAACCAATACCGCTAAAACTGGAAACACCTCTGGCAGCGATGCTGTTGACTACCTGAGCGTGTCCATCAGCAACGAATAAAGACAGCAACATACCGGCCAGTAAAACAAGGCTGATATATTTTAAATGGTTGTTATGATACTTTTTTATCTTCATATATTAAATTACTATCAGATGCTACCGTTAAAAGTGGATATTGGCAATTAAAACCGTTGTTTTTAATCCAGAAACAAGCGTTCGCAATACTTTTGACGCCGGCGTCCTACAACAACGTATGAAAAGATATAACACCTTTTATTTAATACTATTATAATAATTATTTATGATAAAAGCAAGTTTTTCTGTCAAAAAGGCCATAAGCAGCCTAAATGTATCTTTAGTATTTTCAAGAGCTTATAATAATACCAAAAGTGAGGTATTTTAACCTGGATTTATATAGCTTAATTATTTCAAAGAAAACAAAACAGGACAGACGTAACCAGATATTTTTTAATAATTTTTATAAATACAGATAAAAAATCAACTTAAAAACAGTCGTATCCTCACTCAATCGTAATGGCAAATACATATATCATACGTAATAACAAGTTGTTATGTTCGTATCGATTCCACATGATTTGTAAAAATATAGTCCGATTATTATTGCTAATTTCCGATAATTTTAACGGTTTTTTTCTTGACCCTTTGTTTAAAGATTCTATATTGAATTTTGTCAAAGGAAAATACCGGCTGCAAGGATGCAATCAAATCTTCTTGGGCCGGTTTTTTGTTTTCTTATAAATTCTGGTATTC
>JAFGHE010000249.1 GCA_016930295.1 Sedimentisphaerales bacterium | reverse complement strand
GGTTTTAATTTTTTCCTTTTCATCGACCAGATGAAGGACTTTTTTACACGTCCTATAAATTTGTGCGAATAATATTTTACGTTATCGTTTTTTTGTGGCTATAAATTCAGTAAATCCATTAATTATAAGCATTTACGCCCTTTGTGCCTTCTTTTTTAATTTTAATAGGTAGTTTTGATATTTTATTTTTAATATTTGATATAATCCCTATTTTATAAGGAACACTCATGACTGAGCCGCAAACGCCCCGAAACAAGGCAGGCAGATTATACGAGGAATTCTCACGTTTTTTAAAACGACTGGGATTTCCCAAAGAATCCGTCTTGATTGTCCTGGCCGTGGCCATCGGGGCACTGACCGGCCTGGGGTCGGTGTTGTTTACTATGCTGATCGATTTGGCACATAGTCTTTGTTATGGCGAATCAGGAATTTATGGGGGCAGATGGTTTTTCCTGTTGATATTACCGGCGGCCGGGGGGCTGCTGGTAGGGATCATAACCTTTTATTTCGCGCGCGAGGCCAGAGGTCACGGCGTGCCGGAAGTGATGGACGCCATCGCCCGGCGTGACGGGCGTATCCGCGGGCGTGTGGCCATTGCCAAGGCCGTGGCGTCGGCTCTGACCATCGGCACCGGCGGTTCGGCCGGCACGGAAGGGCCCATCATCCAAATCGGGTCGGCTCTCGGCTCGCGTATCGGTCAGCAGTTTAAGGTGGCCCGGCACAATATGCCTATTCTGGTAGGCTGTGGCGCGGCGGCCGGCATATCGGCCATTTTTCATGCGCCCATTGCCGGCGTCCTGTTTGCCCTGGAAATTTTTTTACGGGAATTGAAATTTAAGACCTTTTCCCCGGTCCTGATGGCCTCGGTTATCAGTTCCGTGGTGGTAAGCGCCATTCTGGGAGAGAATGTGGCCCTTTTCCCCCTGGTCCATAATGAAGCGGTTTACAGTTTTAAATGGTTTGAACTGGGCAATTATGTGCTGCTGGGGCTGGTCTGTGCCGGGGTGGGTGTTTTATTTATCAGGCTGTTGTACGGAACCGAGGATTTTTTTGAGTGGCTTAATATCCATCCGATTTTCAAACCCGTGATTGGCGCCGTAGTCCTGGGCTTACTGGGAGTGATTACGGTCAAAGTGTTCGCCGAAACCGGTACGAGCGAGCCGGGGATATTTGGTAACGGCTATCGTCTTATCGGCCGCTGTATCGGGGCAGGGATATCAGAAGGTCAAACCGGTTTTGAGCTGGGGATAGGAGTATTAGTGGTACTGCTTTTATTGAAGGTGCTGGCAACCTGCTTTACCCTGGGCTCCGGCGGTTCCGGCGGCGTGTTTGCCCCTTCTCTTTTTATGGGCGCAATGGCAGGTTATGCCGTGGGTGTGTTAATGCAGAAATGGAACCTTTTTAGCGAAATCCATCCGGAGATGTATGCCCTGGTCGGGATGGCCTCGGTGGTGGCCGCAACCACGCATGCGCCGATGGCCGCCATTGTGATTCTCTTTGAGATGACTCGGAACTATCAGGTGATTCTGCCGGTGATGTTTTCGGCCACAATTGCCACAGCCGTGGCACGGCTTATCTATCGTGAATCTATCTATACCCTTAAACTGCGCCGCCGCGGCGTGCATTTCGAAATGCGGGCCGATACCGCTGTCCTGCGGAGCCTGACCGTCAGTTCGATCATGCAGCCGGAATGTGAGATTATTTACCATGACACCCCGTTACAGGACGTGATCAACAGGGCAGTGCGAATGGAACTGGCCGACTTCGTGGTTATGGATCACAACAGAAATTATATCGGGCTGCTGGTCTCCGGCGACCTGCGCCGGGCACTGCTGTATCCCGAATCTATCCCGTTCCTGCTGGCCGGGGAACTGGTACACGACCGCGTACCAACCGTGACCCCGGAAGAGAGCCTGGATGAAGTTCTGCATAAGTTTGCCCACCTCGAGGTTGATTGTATGCCGGTGTGCCGTGAGTCTGATGACAAGGATTTTATCGGCCTGGTCACCCGCGCAGCCTTGATGCGTCGATATCAGCAGGAACTGCATGGGCATAAGGAAATCAAAAACCACTAAGGAAAATAGCACACGGATGACACAAATTTAACGGATTTCATATAGCGGTGGGGCGCCCTTATGATGTTTATAGAGTTTGTTGTCGCGGATATCGAACACGGCGGCGGTAGTACGGCAATATTCGTATATGAGATTTCCGCGGATTTCATATAGCGGTTGGGAGACGCTGCGGTATTTGTAGATTTTATGGTCGCGGATCTCAAATTTGGGCAGGGTGTTTTGCATGTACTCGTATATGTTCATGCCGTTAAATCGGTTATTGTTATTCATCGTTTTATCCTTTAAGTTGACTTTGATACCAAAGGCATATAATCCATGGTCTCCTTATTTGTATTGCACCTTTTTCACCAGGCTATGCCATCGTATCATGGTCAGGACCAGGATACCTCCGGTCATGACCAGCACGATAATAGTAGCGATAATCAGGGGCAGGTTGGCTGCAGGGTCAGGCAGATATTTCAGGATCAGCAAGCGTATCATCATAGTGATAGAAGTAATCAGCATGAAGATAGCCGGCAGCAGGGTGTACCATATCCTGCGCGCCCGATGTAAGAGCCAGGTGGTACCGATTAACAGTGCCAAAGCGGCCAGTAACTGGTTGGTGGAACCAAAGATGCTCCAGAGAACTTTATAGCCCTGGCCCAGTCCCAAAAGCAACATGAGCACCACGGCCAGACCGGAGTTAAACCAGTACAACTTCAGGAACCGCAATACTACACGGAGGACTCCTTTTGTCTTGATGACAGGAGTGGTCCCGGTATGTTCACCAGGATGAGGCTCTTCCACGCCCAGTCCGCCGGCGCCGACCGGTTTAATGGCAATTTGTGAGTCTTTCTCATTAGCCTTATCCTGTGCAGATGTTACTACATGGAAAACATCGTAGCGACTGAAAAAGGTGGCCCAGCCTTCCTCAATCATATACCGGGTCAGACGGATGGCGGTATCCAGGGTGGTTACCAGAAATCCTTCCAGCAGTAACATCGCGCCCAGGGCCCCGGCAGCCACCGGAAGACCCAGTCCCACATGGGCGGTATGGCCTACGGACATGGCAAAGGTCAGCACCGCATTACCGGAGCCGGTTTGGGGATACAGGTACCCTTTATAGCCGCTCAGCGACAAGCCGACCATCAGGCAGCAGACAACACAGACAGCCAGGAAGCTTTCCAAGAGCATACCATAATAGCCAACCCGGCGCGCGTCCGGCTCAGAACATAGTTGCTTACAGGTCGTGCCGCCGGCACAGAGGCTGTGGAAGCCGCTGACCGCACCGCAGGCGATGGTGACGAACAAGACCGGCCAGCCGGGCCCTTTCCTAGCCGTGCCTTCGGTCCAGTTGTTCATGGGGATGGCCATGGCGCCGGCAATCTCACCGCCCCCGCGTATGGCTGCGGCAATAAGCGCTACGATCAGAAAGACAATGCCTACATATAAAATGTGTACATTGATAAAGTCGCGGCTTTGCAGAAACAGCCAGACCGGCAGTCCCGCGGAAATCAGGACATAACCGCTGATCATGAGTTTCCAGGTCTGCGGTTTTACCGGCATCGGGAGTATGATGCCGACCAGGATGGAAACGATGCATATCCCGATTGCCATCAGAGAGCAGAGCCACACCGGCCACTTGCGCTTGAGATACAAAAATCCAACCAGCGGCGAACAGGCGGTAATCACCACCACCGAGGTGGACGCGATACCGCCGATAATGGCCTGCCCGTCTTCTACCCGGAAGAGACCCTGGTCCGCCGGCAGTTGTAAAAGGGAAACATCCACTTTTGACGTTAATGCCGTGGCAGAGAGGTCAAGAAAGGCAGCACAGACCAGAACCAGAATGGCCACCAGGATAATCAGCAGCATGATAAAGGCACTCGGGCCGATATAACGGCGTGCCACCACCGTGAGATTTTTACCACCTTCACGTACCGCGATAAAGGTGGATACATAATCGTGAACTGCACCTAAAAATACACCGCCCAGGAGAATCCACAGCAGAGACGGCCCCCAGCCGTAGATGATGGCGATGACCGGCCCGATGATGGGCCCGGCCCCGGCAATCGAGGCATAATGATGGGCAAACACTACCGGCGTTCGGGTCGGCACGTAGTCATGCCCGTCATTGATGGTAACGGCCGGGGTCTGACGGTCGGGCTGCTCGCCCAGAACACGGGCGATCAGTGGCGCATAAAATCGGCCTCCTAAAAACAGCACCAGCCCGGAAACCAGCATTATCCATAAGATACTCATAACATGTCTCCCTTAAGGGATTTAATACGTGAATAGGCTCTATGTAATTATTTTATAGGTTTATGGTAATATTTGCAAGAGGGCATAGTTTCTTTCATGGTTACCAGTCGTAACTTGCCCTTTGGGATTAAAAATAATACACTAAGGACATGTCACAGAGTGTTTTACTGATAAATCCGCCCATCTATGATTTTGCGGCCTATGATTTTTTCAATAAACCGCTGGGATTACTGTATCTGGCGTCTTTCCTGAGACAGCATGGCTACGAGGTGCGCCTGATCGACTGTCTGGACCGCAAGCACCCGGAGATGTTAACTCGTTACCCACCGGGCAGAGCCAAAGCCAACGGCTCAGGCAAGTATTTCACCCGGATTATTGACAAACCCGCCTGCCTGGCGCATGTGCCACGCTATTATCACCGGTATGGCATGCCCGTGGAACTGGTCGCCGAATTACTCGCCCGCCAATCCCAGGCTCACCAGCCCCTGGCAGTTCTGGTAAGCAGTATGATGACCTACTGGTATCCGGCAGTGGCTGATACAGTCAGTCTGGTGCGCGAGTGTATGCCGGATGTGCCGGTCGCATTGGGCGGGATCTATGCCCGGCTGATGCCGGCCCATGCCCGGGATACCTGCCGGCCCGACCGGCTCTTTACCGGCACGAGTCTGGTTGATGTCCTGGGCTGGCTGGATGAACTGGCAGGGACAAAGCGGAACTATGACCACATTCAGGATGAATTTATTTCCTGGCCTGTACCTGCGTATGATTTGTACGAGCATCTGGACTATTTAACCCTGATAACCAGCCTCGGCTGTCCGTTCCATTGTGACTATTGTGCCAGCCGGGTTTTGCAGCCGGCTCTGCAGCAGAGAGACCCGGATGTGTTTATTGAGCAGATGCTGGCACTACTGCCTTTGTTGGGTGAGAATCAGGAAGTTTATAATATCGCGTTTATGGACGATGCGCTCCTGGCCCGGGCGAACACGCATATCATTCCCATCCTGCAGCAGTGCCGGCAGCTTACGAAATATATTGGTTTACAGCTTCGTTTCTATTGTCCCAACGGCCTGCATATGCGATTCATTAATCAGGAAGTGGCGGATTTGATGGCAGCCAATCATTTTGATATGATCCGCTTGAGTTACGAATCCTCCGATTACGCCCCGCGCTGGCAGGCGGCCTCTGATGACAAGGTCAGCGATCAGGATTTCAAAACCGCGGTTAACTGCCTCAAAAAGGCCGGGTTCCGGCCGTCTCAACTGGAAGCCTATATCCTCACCGGTTTGCCGGGCCAGAGCATGGACGAGATCAACCAGTCCGCTCAGGTGGTTCACGACCTGGGCGTACAGGTGCGCTTGTGCCAGTATTCCCCCATCCCCGGCACCCCGCTGTTTGAAACCTCCTGCCGCGAATACGGCGTGAACCCTGACGAACCGCTCCTGCATAACAATTCCATCCTGGCAACGCTGGACAAACGCGTTTCCTTTGAAACATTCCAGCGATTCAAAGATAAAATCCAGCAATTGAATCGGGTGTTAAAATGATATAGGCTTTCTGCGAAGATAAAACTTGCATAAATAACACAATTTGGCTATGTTTTATAGTGGACAGGGTGGACTTTTTCAACAGCCCCGCTGTCTCCAAGTTTCGATACCATATGATATAGGAACTATCGGATGATTGTTCTGAAAATAAGGATATAACGAAATTATGAAAACAATCTTATCTTTAGGTGTTTGTGTAATTTTAATGGTAGTAAGCAACGGATACAGTCAAAACACCACCATCGACAAGACCGGAGCCGGGGCAGAAGGATTTGTCCATGTGGAGGGTAAAAATATTGTGACTCCTGACGGTAAACCCATCCATTTGCGGGGGATGGGACTGGGTAACTGGATGCTGCCGGAAGGGTATATGTTCCAGCTTGGTCGCGGGGCGTCTCATTGGCAGATTCAGCAGATGATCAAAGAGCTGGTGGGGCCTGCCGAAGCGCGTGCGTTCTGGAAGGAATTTTACGAAACCTTCATCACGCGCGAGGATATCCACTTTATCAAAGAAATCGGACTTAATTCGATTCGCGTATCGTTTAATTACAAACTGTTCACGCCGGAAGACTATCCCGGGGTCTGGCTCGGTCCGGGTTTTGATATGCTCGATCGGGTTATCCCATGGAGCAAGGCCGAAGGTATTTATGTTGTTCTGGATTTGCACGGGGCGCCCGGCGGGCAGACGGGCACGAATATTGACGACAGCCACGGCCACCCCTGGCTTTTTGTGAGTAAGGAATGTCAGGACCGCACGGTGGAAATCTGGCGTACGATAGCCGACCGTTATAAAGATGAGCCAACGGTCATTGGCTATGATCTGCTCAACGAGCCCATCCCGCATTATGAAGGATATGAGGTCTATAAGCCCCTGCTGGAACCTTTTTACCAGCGTATTACAGCGGCGATAAGAGAGGTAGACACTCATCACATGGTATTTATTGGCGGGGCACGCTGGAACACGGATTTCAGCGTTTTTGGCAAACCGTTCGATAAAAACTCGGTCTATACCTTTCACAAATACTGGATGGAGCCTGTGCAGAGTGAGATCCAGGAATATGTTGATTATCGTGACAAATATAATGTTCCTCTCTGGATGGGCGAATCTGGTGAGAATACCAACGAATGGATAGATACTTACCGGAGTCTTCTGGATGAAAACCAGATTGGATGGTGTTTCTGGACCTATAAGCGGATGGATACGACTCGTTGTATTCGCTCTTTTGAACGTCCGCCTTACTGGGATGAGATTGTAGCTTATGGCAAGGCGCCCAAAGGTCTTGATCCGGTTGATTTTAAAAAACATCGCCCGCCACTGGAACACAGCCGGGCCGCGTTAAAGGGATTCCTGGAAAATATCAGATTTAAAAACACCCATGTCAATCAGGAATACATTCATGCTTTGGGATTATAAGAACCTTTTGGTCCCTGATAATTAAAAAAAAATCCGGCAAAAGTATGATAATAAGTTCCTGTCAAAACACTTGCACAAATAATAGTATTTGATTATATTGATATGATGGCGGGTATGGTGGACTTTTTCAATAGCGCCACTGTCCCCGGATTTTTGATCGGTACTGATTTGTCAGCATAAATACGGATAGAACCTATGCCACAGGAAACAGGAGTACTCTGATGACGCAGGTAAAAGGCATAAAGGATCTTAGAATTCATGACACGCCCATCGCTATCGTTGGCCTGGAGACCACGGGGCTTTCGCCGGGTCGGGATCGCATCATTGAGATATCGGTGGTAAGAGTGGAACCCGGGCGCGAATCGTACCTGGCCTTTGACACGCTGGTCAATCCGCAACGCAATGTGGCCTTTAACGAAATCCATGGAATTACGGATGACGAGGTGGCGAATGCCCCGGTCTTTGCTGATATTGCCGGAGATTTTTTGGAATCCGTTTCGGGTTGTGTCCTGGCAGCCTACGATGTCTATTTCGATATAAAGTTTCTCACTTATGAACTGGAACAAGTTGGAATAAAACATCCGCTGCCTCATTTTTCGTTGATTTATATACGGCCGCTCCTGGAGTTGGGCAGCCGCTGTAACCTGGAGGCGGCCTGTAAGGAGTATAATATCGATTACCAGACCGCTCGTATCGCCGCCAACCGTACTCGGGCATCCGGAAAATTAATGGAATTTTATCTGCAGGTCATGTCCGAGAAGAAGATTTACACCTTTGGCCAGTTATCCCGTCTGAAATATCATGAATTCTTTCAGAGTTTCGAAAATGTCCCTCTGCCGGCCCCTTCGGCGTTTAATTTGAAACCATGCCACCGCCTTTTATCACGGGTGCAAGAGTCTTCTCACTCACCCGTTGATCCGAAAAAACATGCGATCCATCAATACTGGAACGGACTTCGGAACGTTATAGCCGATCTGGAAATCACCGACCAGGAACAGGCCGGGATGATCGAAATTCGCAGTAAATACCAGATTCCCAAAGAACAGATCCGCATGCTGCACGCCCGGGTGTTCGCCAGCGTGATTGAGCAGTTCATCGACGATAAATGGCTGGATGATAAGGAAGCTGCAAAGCTCAGGCGTTTATCACAGTGCCTGTCCAAACTGGGATGGTCGCCGGGGGAATGATAATAATCTGGGTAAATCTGGGGGGGGTAATATAATTTTTTAATGTGACAAATCTATTCCAGCGGGTGTCCTCCGGGCTCAAATAATTATGATATGTTTAAGTGTAGCGAATTCAGATAAATCTGTCAATATTCCCTTGACCTGAAAACTATAAAATATTAAAATAGCAATCGGTTTCTAAGTAATAAAGCGTTTTTGGCTGCCGGCCGCAACATGTATGATAAGGACAAAACTATGAAAAAGTTAATGAATATAGTATATTTAACAAGTGGTTTTCTTCTCGGTGTCGCCACCATTACAGGCTGTGCCGGCGGCCCGATTTCACTCCAGGATAATCAAATGGGTACCCCGTCCCTTGACCAGCCCGTTTCCGCATTTAAAATTACCCAGGATGAAAAAGGTAAATTCTGGTTTGCCGATTCCAGAGGTAAAAAATTTCTTTCGATGGGAATAAACAACATCCTGCCTTCCGCCTGGAATCCCAGGCCCGGCACCCAGTATTATGATGCAGTAAATACCGTCTTTGGAGGCGATTATGAACGCTGGAAAGAATCAGTCTTTCAACTACTAAGTGACCATGGATTCAATACCCTCGGGTGCTGGTCCCATGAACCGCTTTACGATGGCCCCTTATACGGAACGATATGCCTGTATGTAGCCGGTTACGAGCTCGATCGCTGTTTGGCCGGTTTTCGTACGGATTTTGAGCAAATGGTACGCCGTAATACCAACGCCATGTTGTCAAAATATCCTAAACAGGATTCTGTAATTGGTTTTTTCCTTGATAACGAGATGCCCTGGTACGGTAAGAACGGCTGGGAATATAATCCTACCTATACCCTGCTGGAGAGTGCCCTGGAGCACCCCGCGGAAGATCCCATTCATCAGGCGGCTCGTAAGTTTCTGATCGACCGATACCGGGATTGCCAGGCTTTTAGCCGGGCCTGGGGCAGGAATTTACCGTCATGGGATACCCTTGATGTGAATTTCCTGCGACGATGCCATACTGAAAGTGCCCGGCAGGACCGGGAGGATTTTTCGGGATTGGCGGCAGAGGAATTTTTCCGCGTTGCCTCTCAGGTAGTCCGCGAACTAGCGCCCGATAAGCTGATTCTGGGAGTACGCTTTGCGTCTCATGCCCCCGAAACCGTTATTAAAGCCTGTGGAAAATATTGTGATGTCATATCAATTAATGATTACCGGATAGCCCCCCAGCCGAATCATGACAGACTCATCCGATACTGGCTTTGGGGCCACAAACGTCCTCTGATGATTACCGAATATTCATGGCGCGGCGAGGAAAATACCAGCGGGAATCCCAATTCCCGTGGCGCCGGCACCGTCGTTAAAACCCAGGCCCGGCGCGGTGAAAATTATAGCGCTTACGTTGAGCAATTAATGGCGTATCCCATGGTGATCGGCGCCCATTGGTTTGAGTTTGAGGATCAATCTCCTCAGGGACGATTTGACGGCGAAGACTCCAATTACGGAATCGTCGATCTATTCCATCGCCCCTATCACCAGCTTTTACAGGCCATGGCACGTACTAATTCAAACGTGACCCGGATTCATGAGGACTCTGAGATGCCTCTGCCCCTGAAATTACCTCCATCCCGTTCGGTGACTTTTGAACCCGGCCAGCGCCCCGGGCGTCCTGTGTTTATTGATCTGATAGCGGAAGAACCTATCCAACCCATCGAAATGTTTTATGCCGAGGATGCAAAAATCAGTACCCGCCGCGAAGGAGACACACTCATCATAGATTATGATACCGGGCAGAGTTGGGGGTGCGGTGTTATATTTTTTGGCCCTAAAGCGTATGCTGTGGGGTCCGGTCCGGCCTATGCCACGGATCTGGGCGGCTATACCCTCATTGAAATTGATGCTCAGATCCCCGATGACATCTGCTTTGACGTTATGGTCGATGAAGCCGGCGTCAATAGACCTGATTCACCCACCTACAACACCGACGCCGGCGATGATGCAGAATCATTCGTGTTTGATGCAAGTTTCGGTAAAAACGGCCGTTATACTTACCGCTTTGATATGCATAATCTCCTGCCTCGCCTGACCTGGGGTAATCCGAATGGCCAAAAACGTGTTGACCTGCATGCCATAAAGGGGATAGGTATATTATTTCACGGCGGACAGGGCGCAGGTTCTATTACCCTGCATTCTCTTAAACTGGCCCGCTAACCAGGTAAAAAGTTGCTGGGATTCATCATGCGGCCCAGAAACAGAATACTGCCGGTCTGGTTATCGCGAATCAGATAGATAAAGGGATGATCCGCGCGGAAGACCGGGGGCCGAGCGGGCATGGCTTTCAAACCCATTACTACAGCTGTAGCGGCAGCGGCCTCGGTACCTTCTTCATTGACCTCTACAAAGGCTTTATGTAAGACCGCGGTGATATACAAACCCTGTGTACCGTCCATGCCGGAAAAATCAGCTTTGTTTGAAAAGGCGTTGGGCATCCCCATCTCTTTCAGGACTTGATTCAGAGTAAATTCCGAGGTCATTTTGAATTTGGGTAAATAAAGTCGTATTTCCCTCGGGTACATTTTCCTTGTCCACTCGTCTAAAATTCTCGGAGTGAGAAATTTATCTATAGTATTAAGACCTTCTATTTCTTTGGGCAGTATTACGAACATGCTGAGTTCTTCGCCTTTATAAGGCAGCTCCAGGATTTGTTTGTAATCATCTTCAGCATATTTAAAATCACCTTTTTGATACATCAGATCAACCTGGGTCTGGTCCTGCCGGGTGATATGGAAGGGGGCCGGTTTGGTGTCTTCCTCTTTAAACTGACTGGCCCAATCGCCTTTAAAGTAGATGGCGTTAGTGAGGACCAGCCGGGTTAATTCGTCGAGAATGCCCG
>JAFGHE010000248.1 GCA_016930295.1 Sedimentisphaerales bacterium | reverse complement strand
CCATGCCGTTGACCCGTCAACAGGATGAGCAGGCGCATAAACTGCTTAACCAGACGGCGGACATGTGGCTGTTTTCGCGTAATGTATTTCCGGGCGACGAGTATTGCCGGCTTTATAAAGTGGAGCGCGGCGACCGGCTGACCAGTATCGGCAAGAAATTTGATGTGCCATATCAACTGTTGCAGCGTATTAATCAAATTGATGATCCCCGGCGTCTGGGCGCAGGTGAGACGATTAAAGTGGTGAAGGGTCCGTTTCATGCGGTAGTGGATCGGGGTCGGTTCCGGCTGTATGTGTATCTGGGTGATACGCTGGTCTGTTCCTATCCGGTGGGGCTGGGCGCATCGGGCCGTCAGACACCGGCCGGGGTTTGGGAGGTGAAACTCAAGCAGGTTAATCCCGCCTGGTCCGATACGGAGAACGGCAAATACTATTACCCTGACGATCCGGAGAATCCGCTGGGCGAGCGCTGGATTGCGATAGAGGGAGTGGAAGGTGAGGCTGTGGGGCGGAACGGATTTGGTATCCACGGCACGATCAGGCCCGACGAAATCGGCAAAGCCGCCAGCCGGGGCTGCATCCGGCTGCTCAACGAAGACGTGGAAGAGCTTTACGATATGCTCATCGAAGGTCAGAGCCGGGTCAAGGTAATTGATTAGCGAATCCTGACGGGACAAATAGAACACGGATAACACAGATTTAACAGATTTTCACGGACGATTTCTGTGCATATTTCTTGAGGATATCCGGGAGCACGGTCGATATAAAAGGTGTGGTTTTGCTATGGAAAATCCCTGTTCTGGTTGAACCAGGTGGAGTGAGACAAAAATGCAAAGAGAGAAAATTTTAGTAAAAACGCTGATATCAGTATTGTTAATTGCGGTTGTATGGATTGGCGGTTGTAATGATGTAAGGTACTCGGCGGAGGAAGAGGCCCGGTATGTCAAGCCGACGATCGCGGTGATGAGTTTTGAGAATCGGGCGCCGGTGCATACGAAATGGCAGTTGGGTTCGGCCATGGCGGACCAGTTGACGGACCGGCTCATGACGACCCGTCGTTACGTAGTGCTGGAGCGGGCCCAATTGCAGGCGATTCTGCAGGAGCTGCGCCGGACGGAGAGCCCGGAGTTTCGTAAAATAGGGCAACCTGAGCGGGGCCAGCTCAAACACGTGCAATACCTTATCAAGGGGACGATCACTGATTTTGGCCATGTCGAACATGTGGAAGGGATTTTTCAGTGGATATTAAGTATATTCGGGTCGACGAGTCAGTCCATTGTGGCGGCCACGATTTACGTTATTGACGTGCAAAGCGGCCAGGTCATAGCCAGCAGCAATGTGGAAGCCAAAATCCGCGATAAGAAGGAAAAGGATAAAACGGAGGTCGACGGCATGTCGTTCGGGAGCTATACGTTTTATCATACCAACCTGGGCAAGGCGACCAATGAGATGCTGGACAAGGCGGTACGAGTGATAGCGAAAACGATAGCCGAGCAGCCGTTCCAGCCCAAGATATCGTCCATTCTGAACGACCGGATAATCATTACCGGCGGTAAGGACCGTAAGATTCAGGTAGGTGATGAATATATTGTGCGTCCGGCCTCGGATCCGGTGATCGATCCTGATACGGGCGATTTGCTGGGTCATATTACCGGTGCACCGGTAGGGCGTCTGCGGGTGTTGCAGGTAACCCAGAAGTATTCCATTGCCCAGCCGGTGAGGCCCGAGGCGGCTGAAGGTGAGCCGGCGCCGGCGGAGACGTATATGTCGTATCAGTTTGAGCCGGGCCAGACGCTCTTTAAGGCCGACATCCAGACCACCCAGGCAGCTACGGCGGTGACCAGTTATTAGTCGGAGAGTAATCCATCTGCAAAAGTTGAAAGACAGGCCCAAACTCGCTGCGCTCGTGCAGGCATGACACCCGTTTTATATGGGTGAAATGTAATATGAGTTAGTAATGTGCGTTTTGTAGGGGTATTAACGGTTGCATAAGATGCGCAGGAAAGCCTTATTTTAGGGAGGAGAAAAAATGGTTAAAAGGGATTATTTCGACGCGGGATTTTGACTTGGCGCATTCTGTATTTTATATTTTTACTGGCACATACCTTATATATTTGATCCGAATTACGATTACCAGGTGAGCAGCCGGTTGTGTTTATTTTTGATATTGGTTCCAGGAGGCAAGAGAATATCTGGCCATGAAAACAGACGCTTGCCGGTCTCATGGAATAAGTCGGATTGTCGCAATACCAATTCCCCTTTTATTTTCGCCTGAGAATCCATTTTATTTGCGCGGGAGTTATCCTCAGCCCTTTCGCTGAAGGTTTTGACGGGTGGTTCACGTCTATCTGGCGGTTTTTCTGCCCAATGTTTAATAGTCCGGAAAGATGATGCCTGGTTGGAATGGATATGAGATTGTTTGTTAAGGAAAGGATAGAGAAATGAGTAAAAATCTGCCGGCGCTTCTAATTAGTATTCTATTGTTAACAGGTTTATGTTCTGCGGGTCAGTATGAGATTATCGATCTGGGTCCGCAGTCAGGATTTTATATCTATATCTGGCGGCCACTGAGTATCAATGACATGGAACAGGTGGTGGGCACATCGCCTCAGGAAGTGAAAGAATATAATGCCTTTATATGGGAAAATGATCAGACCCGATATATTCCGGCTGACGATGAGAATCAGAACTGGGCTAATGGTATCAGCAGTAACTCCATCATTGTGGGTGGAGAGAGTGATGGTTTTAATACGCTTCCCTTCTATGAGAAAGACGGTTCAAAGACGTATCTGCCCACGTTGCCGAATAAATTGTATGGCGAAGCCATGGCGGCCAACGCCAACGGGGTAATAGTGGGATATGTGGCGGACATCATGTCTTCCTGGTTATCCACAGCGGCGATTTGGCAGGACGGCGAACTATTTACCCTGCCCAAGCTTAGCGCCGGAGACACCTATAATATGGCCGTTGACATCAATGATAACGGTCAGATTATCGGTTATTCCGGAAGCACCACCAGTAAACAGGCCTTTCTCTGGCAGGACGACCAGATACAGGATCTGGGTACTCTCAGCGGCGATGTCGGGGCCATGCCCGAGGCGATCAACAATGACGGGGTGGTAGTGGGTTATTCGCTGGATGGCGGCAACCTGAAGAAGGCGTTCCTGTGGGAAAATGGTGTGATGGTGTCGTTGCCTCATAACGGGGTACAAAGTCAGGCGAATGGTATTAATGATGAACGGCAGGCCGCAGGCACGGTGTATATTTCGGATGAGGAAAGTTTTGCCGTACTCTGGGAAAATAACAGCATGCTCGATCTTAATAGCCAGCTTCCCGAAGGCAGTGGCTGGATTTTGTCTCAGGCGGACGATATTAACGATGCGGGCTGGATCGTGGGGGTGGGTACCAATCCGGAGGGAGAAAGTAACCATGGATTCCTGATGATACCTGTTTCTTCCGGCGAGGTAACCAGTATCGAGGCTGACCTTGATATACGACCGGATGTTCTCAACTGGAGAAGTATGGCATGGTTTATTACCTGCAGAATAAGCCTGCCGGAATCCTATGATGTGGTGGATATTGATAGTTCCAGCATTCTGCTCAACGGCGTACTTTCACCCTTCTATGCCAAAGTTTATGAGGAGGATCAGATATTAAAAGTTAAGTTCTCCCAGGCCGAGGTTCAGGATATGCTCGAGCCGGGTTATTCGACCTTAACCGTAACCGGACAACTTGTTGATGGAACCGTATTTACCGGAGAAGATACCATCCGCCTGTTTCAACCGGAACGGATACGAAGAGATTGTCCGGGTAATAAAAAGTATTATGATAGTCCCCAAAAATCCTGTGCCAATAACACGGGGACCAGTAATACCTGTAAGAAATCCTGTAATACTCCCAAAGCGACCTGTACACCTCAGAAGCAAACATACAGTAGTCCTGCAAAAACCTGTGCCAATAACACGGGAACCGGTAATGCCTGTAAGAAACCCTGTACTACTCCCAAAGCGACCTGTACACCAGAGAAGAAAACATGCAGTAGTCCGGCGAAGACCAATAGCAGTTGTAAAAAATCAAAATAAGAAACTTCTCATACCCTTATTGAACAGATGGTATGAATACACTGACATAGATCCCATCCCGGCACAATCAGAATATGATTGGATCGGGATGGGATATGTTTATGGCAGGTCAGGGTAAGATTTTGTTACTCTGAATGAAGCGGTGTTTTCTCTTTCAGTAAAGACAATATAAATAACATTTCAGTCGTCCCTATCGGGACTTGAATTTGATTTCTTTGTCCACCCGGGGCTTGAAGCCCCGGGTTATTATCATAAAATCCCTCCGGGATTAAAAATAGGTATCTTCCTGAGGCGAGCGTAGATAAGTAAAGGATTTTGGTAGTTGTTATTTTTTCAGGACTTTGCGGAGGGTGGCGATTAGGGTGGTGTTTGATTCGAAGTATCGTTTATCGAGTCGGAGGTGGACGGTGTGTTGGTCGGGGATGCGTACGGAGCCGGGGGTGTTGGTGAAGAGGGGGCCGGCCTGGGTGGATTCGTGGAGGTTGAAGATGAGGTCGGGTTCCTGCTGGACGATGCTGCGGATGGACCATTGGGAGGCGAGGATCCGGATTTCGGCCAGATGCAACAGGTCTTTGACAGAGCGGGGCGGGCGCCCGAACAGGTCGTTGAGGTCTTTTTCGAGTTGGTCGAGGTCCTGGCTGTTCTGGCAGGTGGCCAGGCGCCGATAGACTTCCATGCGCTGCCGGTCAGCGGGTATATAATTGCGCGGAATGTTGGAGGAGATGTTCAGTTCCAGATGGGTGAACACCGGTGTGGGTACAGGTTCTTCCCTGCGGCGCTGGACCGCGGCGGCCAGCAGCCGGCAGTAGAGTTCGTAACCCACGGCGTCGATATGGCCGCTTTGCTCCACGCCGAGGATGTTGCCGGCCCCGCGAATCTCCAGGTCGCGCAGCGCGATACGGAACCCGCTGCCGAGCTGGGAATATTCCTCGATGGCCTTGAGGCGTTTGGTCGCGACCGGGTTAATGCTCCGCCTGGTGGGCAGGAGCATATAGGCGTAGGCCCGGTTCTTATAGCGCCCCACGCGCCCGCGCAGTTGATGCAGTTCGGCCAGTCCGAACCGGTCGGCATCGTTGATAATGATGGTATTGGCGTTGGGAATGTCCAGGCCGGACTCGATAATCGTGGTACAGACCAGGACATCCGCCTTGAAGTTGACAAAATCGAGCATCCGGCTTTCCAGTTGGCGTTTGGGCATCTGGCCGTGGGCCACGATAATGCGTGCTTCCGGCACCAGGCGTTTAAGGGTATCGGCCACGCTCATGATATTGTGGACGCGGTTATGCAGGAAATAGACCTGACCCTCACGGGCCAGTTCGCGCAGGATAATGTTACGGATACGCTGGTTATCAAAGGCACATACTTCGGTCACGATACTGCGCCGGTCCAGCGGCGGGGTGGACAGCGATGAAATGTCACGGATCCCCAACAGCGCCATATGCAGGGTACGCGGGATGGGGGTGGCAGTCATGGTCAGAATGTCCACGGTCCGACGCATCTGTTTGAGGCGTTCCTTGTGCACCACACCGAATCGCTGCTCTTCGTCGATAATCACGAGCCCGAGGTCCTTGAAGTGGACATCGTCACTGAGCAGCCGGTGGGTGCCGATGAGGATATCGACCTGTCCGTGCATGGTGCGTTTAATAATATCTTTGGCCTGCCGGGTGGTTTTGAATCGGCTGAGACTTTCGACAATAAAGGGAAAATCAGCCAGCCGGTCCGTAAAGGTGCGATAATGCTGCTGGGCCAGTACGGTGGTCGGCACCAGCACGGCGACCTGTTTGCCGGCCTCCACGGCCTTGAACGCGGCGCGTACGGATAGTTCCGTTTTGCCGTAACCTACATCTCCGCACAGCAGCCGGTCCATGGGCCTTGGCTGTTGCATGTCCTGTTTAATGTCGCGGTTGACCGTTATCTGATCGTCGGTGTCCTGATAGGGAAATGACTGTTCAAATTCCTGCTGCCAGATGGTATCCGGCGGATAGGTGATGCCCGGGCGGCTCTGACGATGGGCCTGTAATTCAATCAGTTCGGCAGCCATATCCTCCACGGCTTCGGATACTTTTTCTTTTTGCCGCTGCCAGGTGCGTGAACCCAGTTTACTCAGGCGCGGCCGGTCTTTATAGGAACCGACATACTTATGCACCAGTTCGATTTTACTGGCCGGGACATGCATGACCGCTTTGTCGGCATATTCAATGGCCAGAAATTCTTCCTGGCGTCCGTGTTTGGTGAGTGTCTTTAATCCCTGAAAACGACCGATACCATGACTGACATGCACGACCAGGTCGCCTTTATCCAGGTCCACGAACGAATCGATGGCCGCGATGGCCTGTATGCGTCGGATCCGCCGCCGTACATGATGCTGGCCGAACAGTTCGTGGTGACTCAATACCAGCAGATTACTTTCGGGCAGGGCAAAACCATGATGCACAAATCCGATCGGCAGATGGAAACCTGCGGGTATTGATGAACTTTTTTCCATACGCTCTGCAATCATTTCCTGCAGACGCTGGCGCTGGGCGGGTTTTTCACAGTATAGATAAACCTGCTGTTCACGGGCCAGGTCCACCAGTTCGTCCAGGGAGTCGGCGGTTTTGTCGGCTTGTTCCTGCCCCTCATCGGGCTGGGTCTGGTCCTTTTCCCGGGCCATAGCGCCCTCAAACCGCTGGACGGACTGGGCCTTAAGGTTGACACGGGTCTGGCAACAGCCGGCCGAGAACCGGTTGATATACAAGGTATCAAATTTTGCTGCGGCTCTTAATACCGCTTCCACGGGGTAGATTCCCTTATGATCGGAGAGCCTTTGTAAAAACATCCGGCCCACTTCATGGACTTCGGTGCTGTCTTCAATGATGATCAGGGTATTGTCAGGCAGATAGTCTAAGAACTGGCCGGCGCGGCCTCCCTGAGTGATATTTTCACAGCCGGTGATGGCGATCGATGCCAGGTCGTCCTGGGACCGCTGGGTATCCAGGTCGAAATGACGCAGCGATTCAATCTGGTCGCCGAAAAACTCAACCCGGATCGGCTGGTCGATCCCCGGGGCAAAAATATCGACGATCCCGCCCCGCGTGGTGAATTCACCGATGCGGTCCACCTGGTCCACATGTTCGTAGCGATGGTCGGTGAGCCATTCGGCCAGGGCATTCGGTCCGCCGAAGTCATCATCCTTGACCAGGGTCAATGACTGATCCTGTAAGTAATTCATATCCGGCACCGGCTGCATCAGGGCCTGGATGGGAGTCGCTATGACAGTTGTGGGTTGTGAGTTGTGAATTGTGAATTCGTGGTTAAGATATCGTTTGTGGAGGGCTTTGCATAGTCGCAGGCGTTCGCCGGCGATTTCGGAGGTGGCCTCCATGTCTGTTTCATGGGCTTCGGCCGCGGGGAGAAGCTCGAGAGGGCAATCCAGAAAGGTCTCCAGATCGTCCTGGGCTTCGAAGGCGTCCGGGATATGACCGCAGATATACAGTACCGGCCGGCCTACTTGCTCACCCACCAGGGCCGCTACGAGACGCGGCAGTGAGCCCCAACTGCCGTAAAGCTCCATCACTGCCGGCAAAGCGCCGCCGGTCCTGTCAGCAGAAGGGCGCCACTCGGACAGCCATGTTTCAATCCTCAACGAGGGTAACACCTGATTCAATTCTCGCAGCGATTCTGACATATCATAACATTATAACCAGGATCATGGGGATTATCAAAAAGTAGTTCAATAGCCCTGAAAGGACGCCAGTACTCAGCCGGGCGGCGTAAGCCCCCGGCATAAAGAAAAT
>JAFGHE010000247.1 GCA_016930295.1 Sedimentisphaerales bacterium | reverse complement strand
GCCCGGATGTGACCATCAACAATGCGACCAGTGCTGTTGCGAATGTAACCGTAACGGAGCTGGCCAGTAACTATGAAGATGGTTCCGCTGATCCTTATGTATTCCAGCTGACGGTTAGCGACGGCCAGTATATTGACACTGATTCCACGGTAGTGACTCTCACCAGCAACTCCTGCCTGGCTTCCCATGAAGTAGCCGGTTCATATTATCACTATGGTGATATTAACCAGGACTGTTCTGTGGACCTGGAAGATCTATATGAGATCGCTGCCAATTGGGTCCAGTGTACTAACACGGCCAATCCTGCGGATTGTGGTGATTTATAAAATTAAATTTATTTACATCATTATGAAGTGACGCCAGCGTCAAAAGTATTGCGAACGCTTGTTTCTGGATTAAAAACAACGGTTTCAAGTGCCAATATCCACTTTTGACGGTAGCATCAGAAGTAAATAGGTTTATATGAGATAATACACACGCACAGGCTTCGTTCAGGTAATCCTGAACGAAGCCATTTTTTTGCGCCAGGCTTTTTCTGTTCTCAAGGTTGTATTGAATTCAGATATTCCAAACTCACTTCACACTCCCGCAGGATTAACCTGCATTTCTTACAAGCCTTCTGCTGAAAATGCATAGCGCACGCCATCTCAAGGGCTCTTTTTGCCCGGCAATCGTATTCCCCACCTTCTTTAACCTGACGGAATTGTGTATCTTGACACAAATTATCAGGGATCGATTTCGTAAATCCATTCACAGGCATCGGTGAATTTCTGGTTATCCTTTATCGGCGGCCCCCCACGCGTCAGTTCCATGTTCTATACTGTATTTATTCTCTTAACCTTGCCATTCTCAGACTCAACCCCATCAAATCCCTCTTGACAGCCCTTTATCAGAGCTATATTCTTATTTCAAGGAAACATACAAATGGCCAACCCGCGTACCAACCTGTATAATAATCTATCCGCCATGCTCAATGCCGGTCTGCCGATTATCAGGTCTCTGGACATCGCTGCCGACAGAGTAAAATGGCGATTGAGAGAAGCGATGAAGGTCGTCGCTCGGGATGTGAAACAGGGCATATCCATGGCCGAGGCTATGGCCAAATTCCCACGGATATTCGCCCCTCTGGACGTCCTGGCAATTCATGTCGGTGAAACCTCAGGCAATATGCCCGATTCTCTTAAAACCCTCGCTGACTGGTATGCTATAGGTGATCGTCTCAGACGAATTATCCTTTCCGGAATGATCATGCCCCTGCTTGTTCTCCATGTCGCGGCCTTTGGCCCTGGTTTTTTTTACTGGTTTTTCAATGTCATTTCTTTAATACAATATCTGTTAGCCGCCTTCACCTTTTTATCGCCTTTTTATATCCTTGCGGCGGTTATCCTGGGCATCATCTACTTAACCCCTAAAACCGGCCCTTTACGCAGATTCCTGGACAGGGTTCTCTTATGTATCCCCCTTGTGCGAAAGGCAATAAGTGATTTGGCTTTAAGTCGTTTTTGCAGCGCCTTTTACTTGCTCAGTAAAGCCAGTATTCTACCTTCCGATTCTATACTAAAAGCCGCCCAGGCCTGTGGTAATAATACCATGGCTTCCCGTCTTAAGGGCGGGGCCCAATCTGCACTCGAAGGGAGCTTGATCGTGGAGGGCTTTTCTCCACGATTGCCGCTTGACTTTCGCGAAGCATGGAGTATCGGTGAGGAATCCGGTCAAATCTCTAACGTCGCCAAACGACAGGCGCACCTGCGTCTTGAATCGGCTGAATTCCTGTTAACCCAGATTTCCCGATGGATTCCCCGCCTGATCTATTTTCTGGTCTTCATCGCTATCCTCATCCAACTCATCCAGGCTCTGAGAATACTCACCGGCATATACTCCGGAGCCGGCTTACTTTAATATTTCATGATGCCGACCCCCGTCGTCAGAAACCAGTAGCAAAATAACAAAAATTAATAAAAATTGAACTTACCAGATTTTCCCGTGGTCCTTTGACCGCAAAATGATATAATTCTCTATCCCCCGATTGGGGGCGTGGTGTAATGGGAGCACGCCGCGGTCGCATCGCGGAAATAGGGGTTCGACTCCCCTCGCCTCCAGTCTTATCTTTCTTTTTTCATTTTTTAGTTGACGATGAGCCTCTGGATTGCTACAAACTCATAATTAATAATCAGATAGCGTTTTTAAATAACAATTTTTATACTACTTTTTGACTCTGACGCCTGATAGTACGGCTCAGATAATCCCTGGGAGGTAGTTATATGTTGACAGGTATTCTTGCATTATGGCCTTGGTATAAAATCATGGGGATGGTCGGTCTGATTGGTGTAATCATCTTCTACTTCTTATACCGACGCAACCAGGGTTAATATCTTAAACCTGACATTAACATTCAAGTGTATGTTCAAACGCCTCTAATGGGCAGTCCATACACTGTGGGCGTGGTTTGCAATGATTCTTTCCCACACACACGATCAGGGCATGGAGTTCATTGTAAAGGGCCAAATCCGGAGGCAACTGCTCCTGACAATACTCTTTGATTTGTTCATAATCATATTCCGCCCCGATACACCCATGCCTTACCAGAATCCGGCAGGTGTAGGTATCCACCACAAAAGCAGGTTTTTCCAAGGCATATAATAAAATCGAATCGGCCGTCTCGCGCCCAATCCCATTGATTTGCAGAAGATCTTCGCGCAGCCGTTCCACGGATAATTCTTTTAATTCCTCAATGGACCCATCATACTCCCGGCAGAACCAGTGTATCAGGTTTTTCAGGCGTTTGGCTTTAATATTGAAATAGCCCGCCGGCTTAATCAGTCCGGCCAGTTTTTCGGGTGTGAGTTCATCAATTTTGTGCGGATCCAGCGTATCGGCCTGCTTGAGATTCCGGATGGCCTTTTCCACATTGGACCAGTTCGTATTCTGCGTCAGTACCGCCCCCACCATGACCTCAAACGGACTATCACCCGGCCACCAGTGCTGCCGGCCATAATGATCCAATAACACCTGATAAAACTGCATTAATCTGTTCGTATGATTCTTCATAATTAAGTTAACCATTCGTCTATGATGACATCGATCGCATCGGGGAAGATACCGAGTATCCAGGCCAGATCGACAACCGTGGGTCTCCTGCGAATTTCATGCATATGCCCCGCGGCCGCGCGCAAGCGGTCCCGGCTGCATTGGATATCAGCAAACACATGTGCTGCACCAGCCTGTTGAAGACAACTTTTAATCACCTGCGCTGAGCGTACCTGAAGGCCGGCAGCCTCACGAAAGACCTGCCAGGTCTTGCCGTCGGTCAGTTTATCTGAAAGGAGTTGCAGTAACGGTCTCTTCTGCTGGTACTGATCCTTGACATTTTCAGCCACACTTCCCCAGAAGGCCTCATCAATATCGCCCGGTAAAGCCCGGCACTCGGGGATATCGATTGTCAGTATGCGCTCATACAGCCCGGCACACAACAGCGTACCCAGACCCACCTGTCTGCCATGCAGATCGTGGATCCCGCCGTCCACTGCGCACATCATATCCAGCGTATGGCTGAGCAGATGCTCGCCCCCGGACGCCGGGGCCGATGTGCCGATCATTGTCATGGCTATGCCGGAATACAACAAGGCTTCAAAAAGGGCCTGTATCGCTTCCGGCCTTCGGGCCTTTAAATCCCCCGGACAATCCAGGTAACCGGGCTCTAAAGAATTAATCATCCGGCTGCAAAAACCGCAATAATGTTCGCCCAGAAACAGATGATTCAATAGCCAGTCGGCGGTACTGAACGGCTTGGCTATAACGTCACCCAGCCCGGCACTGGTCAACTCATACGGTGCGCTCACCAGGATCGAGGGTACCGCAAATACTCCCTGGGGCGCCTGGGCCCGCACCAGTGATTTCATGCCTTTCAAAGTCGGAGCAACATTAGCAGCGGTAAATCCGTTCATGGACGCTGCCGTGGGAATAACCACATACGGCAGGTCATGTTCGAACGCATACCACTTGGTCAGATCATTAATCACTCCACAGCCAACGGCCACGGCAACATCTCCTCGGGATACCTCCCTACAGAGCCAGGCATAGGTAGTATCGTCACAGACCGGCGTGCCATGACCAGCGTCAGGAACCATCGTTTCCGATACACGCCAGCCGGCCTGTTCGAGTGTCTGCCCGGCCTGACGACCGGCGATAGACCAGGTCCGCTCATCCGCAATCAGATTAACGTGAGTTCCGCTGCTGCAGGTATGTAAAAACTCAGGCAGCCTTTGCAGGGCATCTTCCGCGTAAATAAGGTTTCGGGGCGAAACCTCATGACGTTGGCCGCACTCACAATCAAAGGTTGTACCTAGCAGTTTTTCATAAATCATAATTAATTATTTTCGACGATTACCCGTGAATAATCAAGCGTTAATGATGGTTGTATGTTGAACCGGTTTTTGCTATTATATCAAATTCGATATACCTTATTATATAAGGTAAAAAATAGAATATATCACCCCAGGATGAGAATCTGATATGGAAGAGCAGTTACGGCAATCTTTCGAACAGGCGCTGAGAAACCAGGTTCGCGGTGAAGTTCATTTCGACGATGTCACCCTGGGCCTGTATGCCACTGACGCAAGTATATACCAGATTATGCCGGTAGCGGTGATTCTCCCACGCGACGGGGAAGATGTTCGTGCCGCGGTGCAGGTTGCCGTTCAGCATAAGGTGAGTATCCTGCCCCGGGGCGCGGGCACCAGCCTGAACGGCCAGGCTGTGGGAGCGGCCATAGTTCTTGATTTCAGCAAGTACATGAACCGGATACTCGAACTGAACGTGGCAGAGCGCTGGGTGCGCGTGGAGCCGGGCATCGTGCTGGACGAACTCAATGTGGAACTGGCCAGGCATGGACTGACCTTTGCCCCGGACCCGGCCACCGGGAACCGGGCCACCATCGGCGGCATGATCGGGAATAACTCCTCCGGCATGCGCAGTATTATCTACGGGATGACCATCGACCATATCCGGGAATGTAAAACCCTGCTGGCCGACGGAACCGTCCTGGATTTCAGGGAGTTAGAGCCCCAGGAATATGAACAGCGCTGCCGGGGAACTGATGGTAATACTCGGGAGGCGGAGATACTCAGCGGTTTTAAAGAGCTGATTGAATCCAGCCGGGACGAGATCGAAAAAAGGTTTCCCAAGGTAGGCCGGCGTGTGCAGGGGTATAACCTGGACGCCTTCATTCATACCGAACGATGGAATCTATCTAAAATCATGGTCGGCAGTGAGGGAACGCTGGGAATCACTTTGGAAGCCAGACTCAACCTGGAACCGCTGCCGAAAAGCAAGACGTTATGCATCGTCCATTTCGACGATCTGATGAAGTCACTGCAAACGCTGACGCCTATATTAAAACACACTCCCTCGGCCGTGGAGATACTGGACGGAGACATTATTGTACAGGCCCGCCGGAATCCGGGTACCTCGGGATTGTGCGGCTTTATTGAAGGTAATCCTCAGGCAGTATTAATTGTGGAATTTATCGGGGACGATGCGGAAGAATCAGGGCATAAAGCCCGGGTCATGGCCGAAGAATTGCAAAAGCAGGGGGATGGCTATGCCTGGCCGATTATCAGTGACTCCGGCGCCCAGGGGCGGGTCTGGCTCATGCGAAAAAATGCGCTGGGACTGATGCAGGACACCCAGGGCCGGCGTAAACCCACTCCCTGCATTGAAGATACCTGCGTGCCCATTGCGGTACTGCCGGAATATATTGATAAGGTCTCGAAATTCTGTAAAAGCCGCCAGGTGCCGGTCACCATGTATGCTCACGCCAGTGTGGGGATTATCCACATGCGACCGCTTCTGGATCTGAAAAAGCGAAGAGACATTGAGAATATGAAGGCCATCACGGATTATACCTTCGAGTTGACGAAACGTTACGGCGGTTCCTGGAGCGGTGAGCACGGCGACGGCCGGGTGCGCAGTCCGTACCTGGAACGGTTTTTCGGCAGCCAGATTTATAACGTACTGCGGGACGTAAAAAAGCTTTTTGATCCGGCGGGACTCATGAATCCCGGTTTAATCATTGATCCTAATCCCATGGACCAGGACCTGCGTTTTGGTCCCCATTACCACACCTCAGCCGGCGAAACCGAGTATCACTATCGCCGGGAAGGCAGCTTCATCGATGCAGTGGAAATGTGTAACGGGGTGGGCGTCTGCCGGCAGAATCTTACGGCGACCATGTGTCCGAGCTACCGCGTGACGCTGGATGAGAAACATTCCACGCGCGGCCGGGCCAACAGTCTCAGGCTGGCCATTTCCGGAAAGCTGGGACCAGAGGCCCTTACCAGTCAGGCGATGAACGAGGTGATGGAATTATGTCTGTCATGTAAAGGCTGTAAAAATGAATGCCCCAATAACGTGGATATGGCCCGTCTCAAGAGTGAGTTTCTGCAAACCTGGCATGACAGCCACAGGGTTCCTCTTCGCGAGAAATTGATCGCTCATTCGCCGGGTATGGCTGCGCTCATGGCCGGATGGAAGGCGCCAATAGTCAATGCCGTACAAAAATCGTTTTTGTTTCGATTTATCCTGGAAAAATTCGCCGGCTTTGACCGGCGGCGTTGCGCGCCTGCGTATGCGCGTGAGCCGCTGGGACGATGGTTTTCGCGACGGCCAAAAAGTAACAGCCGGCTCAATCAAACGGTTGTTCTTTTTGACGACACCTATATGAATTATCATCAGACGGGGGTGGGCGTTTCGGCGGTGGAACTGCTGGAATCGTGCGGGTATGAAGTGATTCTGGCGCAGGCCGGGTGCTGCCAGAGGCCGAAAATCTCGCACGGTTTTTTGCGCGAGGCCAAAAAGGCCGGCGAACAAACGCTACGAAACCTGGATACCTACATCCAGAAGGGACTCAAAATCGTAGTCTGTGAGCCCGGCTGTTGCTCGGCTTTAACCGACGATCTGCCAGATCTTATTGACGATGAACAACTTGGTCAGCGAATTAAAGAAAATGTCATGATGATCGACGAATTTATTTATCGTGAAATTCAGCAGGCCGGACTCCAGGTTGAATTCACCTCTCCTTATCAGAAAATCCTCCTGCACGGCCACTGCCACCAGAAATCTCTCTACGGCACCACGGCCATGAAGGAGATTCTCCAGGGCATCCCCGGTCTTGAGGTCACAGAGATCGACTCCGGCTGCTGCGGCATGGCCGGGTCTTTTGGTTATGAGAAAGAACATTACGAGATGTCCATGAAGATCGGCGAACAGCGTCTCTTCCCGGCGATCCGCCAGCGCGAGTCGGATACCGCGGTGGTGGCCTGCGGCTTCAGTTGCCGTCACCAGATCACTGACGGCACCGGCGTTATGGCGCTGCATTGGGTGGAAACGCTGCGGGGCACAACTGCGGGCAAGGAATAGGATTTTAGACACTGATTTACGCTGATAGAGACTGATTTTGAATTTGTCGCGCCAAGGCGCATCCGGCTTCGTCTTTGGGCTTAGCCGTGACAAGAAGGCGCTAAGATTAATTTGTTGTAACATTATGTGAATGCTTTTTTTTAAGTTTATTGTTGATCATTTCTTTTAATACCAAATTTGCTATACTGTTAAAATTTTCCAATGATACAATCTCTCGTGCGATTTTAAGGATTTTCAATTTTTCAAATGGCCCTTTCCGGTTAAAATTTTCCAATCGTACTTATTATCCAATTGTGATATAGAAATCATTGTCAATTATCCAATCTGACGCCAGCGTCAAAAGTATGGCGAACGGTTGTTTCTGGATTAAAAACAGCGATTTTAATTACCAATATCCACTTTTGACGGAACCATCCATCT
>JAFGHE010000246.1 GCA_016930295.1 Sedimentisphaerales bacterium | reverse complement strand
GGCAGTCAGGATAGGATAGTAAAGAATATAAGTAATAATTACAGATAAATATATCAGGGTGGGCCGAATCCATGAGTATCCCAAAAGAGCAAGATAGCGATATACATAGTCCGTTAAGAACGGCAAACCGGTTGCGATCCAAACTGGGCCAGTTACGGGAAAAAACCAGGATCGTCAGCGATAACAACTCGGAGTGCATCAAATGTGGTTCATGTTGCAGAGGTCTTTTCATTTTTGTCACTCCCGCGGATCTGGTACGGGAACCCCTTTTGGAGAAAGCAGTTTCACGTCTGAAGAATCGTCCCCAGGAACAGGAGGTATTCGGCGAATATAGTAATAAATACCTGCTGGCCGCCGGTTGGGCGATCCCCTGCCCCATGCAGGCGGATAATGGATTATGTACGATCTATGATACCCGGCCCGACGCCTGTCGTCAGTGGCAGCCCCATGCGGAAAGCTGTGAAAAATTACGAGAAAAACTTGCCGGAATTAAATAAACCGGTCTCCTCTGATTAATCCGTATTTCACACAAGCCATCTGCTGCAAATACATATCGCGTGGCACACGTCGGGACACAACATCAGAATCACATATACTTGAAGGGTGGTTTGGGTTTTTTCTTCTTGGGTCCCATGCGGGAACTGATTTTAGTTGTGGCGTTCACCACGCCGATATTTGCCTCATCGTCCAGTTTTTTTAAATGTTTACGGATAAAATGCTGTTCAATGAGTCCGCCAAACGTGCTGGCCATGATATACAGGTTGAAGCCGCTGGACATGTTATAGAAGAACAGAAACATCATCGCCGGCATCATATACTTCATCATGACCTGCTGCTGGGCCATTTGGGGATTGGACTGGGACATCTTGGACTGGGGCGAATATTTCATCTGCAGATACATGGCCACACATACGAGAATCGGCAGCAGATTGATGGCGTCGATGCCGCCCATCATGTCGCTGATATAGGGGATACGGATTGGTTCGCTCAGACCGAACCAGGCAAAGGGAATAAGCCGGTCGGGAGCGGACAGGTCATTGAGCCAGTGCCAGGCGGCCGGCAGCAGACCCTGGTGTCTGACGTCCACATTGGTATTGACCGCCGAATAAAGCGCGATCCAGATAGGCATCTGCAAAAGCATGGGTAAACAGCCCAGGATCATGTTCTTGACGGCTCCTTGTTCCCGGTACACTTCCATAGTGCGTTTTTGGAGTTCTTCCTTGTTATTGGCGTATTTTTGCTTGATCTCCTCCAGTTTGGGCTGGAGTTTACTCATCTTCATCATATTGATCTGGCTTCTTTTCATAATGGGATGGAGAAGAAGTCGAATGATTAAAACCAGTATGATAATCGCCACGCCATAGTTGCCCACGGCCCGATAGGTGCCTTTCATCAACTTAAGAACTAAAAAGGTGATGACATCGACGGAACAAAAACAGGTTCGGCTTGATGTGAGTTTTTCATAATGTAATTCGGCGTATTGGGGATCATTATCAAAGATATCCCGGTCAATGGGCCCAAGAAATATTTTAAAATCGAATGCCGTCGTGTCTTCCGGGCCCAGCGGTTTCTCGGAGAACAGGTCACATAGTATACCCAGCGTTTTTTTGGGTTTTTCATCACCTGTGGTGATCGTATCATATAATTTCCCCTCGATGTCTTTATTTTCTTCCGCCTGTAGTGGCTGGATAGCGGCGGCAAAATATTTATTCGCTACTGCGTACCAGTACAGGTTTTCACGGCGGGGTTTTTCTATGCGGGCGTTTGTCGGTTTTTTCTCTATGGCCGTCAGCATCGACCGTTTTACATTAAGATTGCCTTCGGTATCCATAAACGCCGCCAGGGCGGAACGGTCGTCGCCGCGGGCATCTTCGGGACTAAGACCCAGCGGGCCAATGAGTTCCAGTGATTCCACGGTCATTGGCTGTGCACTCATGTTCTTGAGCCGGACTGAAAAATCCAGAATGTAATTATCCGGTCCGTAACGAAACGATTTAATAATCTCTAATACCGGCTCATTTTTTTCCGTCACAATAGTGGCGGAAAAACAAATGCTTTCATCATCTGTTGAGGGTTGTAGCATCCAGCAATCGCGGTTCAGGTCAAACGTTTTATTAATAGTGGCGATTTTTAATTTTAAGGCGCCTAACATGAAAGAATAACGGGGAAGATTTTCCTTTTCCCGGGCAGGCGTCAAAAGGGGATAGCCGGTTTTTTTGTCCGTTACCTTATCTTTATGTTCGCTCAGGAGCACCTCTTTAATGGCAGCCGTATGTGAATCGAACATGATTTCGGCTTTATAGGGGTATGTTTTTCCCTGTGGTTCCAAACTGCCTAAAACGGCATTTACTTGCTGGCCGCTGTGTTTTTGCAGGCGCCACTGAGATATTCCCGGCACGGTCAGCGTTGGATCCGGCGTGGTGTCGCTTTCTTCTGAAGTGTCTGTATCGAGCCGGTCTGAGGTTGAAGCCGGCTGTTTGGCGGGCGGCTCTGCCGGCGGGCGATTTTTGGAGTTGTTGAACATCATCCACATCCATAAAATCCCCATGCACAACAACATGGCCAATATCATTCTTTTAGTGTCGTCGTCCATTTGATCCTAACATTATGAAGCGTCAGGGCGGCGCCGCCAGGCGATAGCCTTTTTTACCAGACAGAATTATTCTTATGGGTAATCCCAGGACTTCATTTTTTCTGACTCCTGACTTCTTTGGTTCCAAAGGTGATCCGGAAATCTGGATACCCATTCAGGCAGGGACGGAGGCCTGCTCTATTTTTATATTATATTTTATCTTCCGTCTCGGAGTCGCTCTCCCTCAAATTTATCCAAAGAAGGATTGGCTATAATTAAAGATGCGGTCCGTTCGATATCGTAATTAACGCGGACAAATTCAACTTTATCTTCTCTGACGATGACATAACTGGCCCGTATATCCTGGTCCCGGGGCTGTCCGACACTACCGACATTAACAATGGCCTTTTCCTTTTCGTGGAGAGGGTACACATAATCCAGTTCGTCGATACCGTAAAAGTCGGGGTCGTCCAGAAATACACCCGGCACATGGGTATGCCCGACAAAGCACAAGTATTCCACGCGTTCAAAAATAGCCATTAACTTGGCGGTATTGGTATAGATATCGTCGGGAAAGACATATTCATTCACTGGCCGGCGGGGGGAGCCATGCACCATCAGGATGGAGCCCATCTGCAGCCGTACCGGCAAGTGACCCAGAAATGACCATCGGCGTGTACGTTTGTCCAGGTCCGGCTCAGTCTCCAGCTCTTGACGGGTCCAATAACTGGCCCGTTCCGCCCCGGTATTGAAATTTGTGGGTTCGTAAAATACCGCATGGTCATGATTGCCCATGATACTGACAATCTGGCGATCGATTATCAAGTCCAGACATTCCTTTGGTTCCGGACCATACCCCACTATGTCGCCCAGGCAGAATATTTCCTTGATACCCTTCTGGTCTATATCATCCAGAACCGCTTGCAGGGCGGTCAGATTCGAGTGAATATCAGAAATAATGGCATACATAT
>JAFGHE010000245.1 GCA_016930295.1 Sedimentisphaerales bacterium | reverse complement strand
CCTGCCATAATAGTGGGTATCCTTTTGAGATCATTCTGGTGGATGATGGCAGCCGTGATGGTTCTGCGCATAGGATCGCGACTGCCGCCCGGCGGTATGACGGTCAGGTCATCGGGGTTTTGCTGAACCGCAATTACGGCCAGCATGCGGCGGTGATGGCCGGTTTTGCCGAGGCCCGGGGCGAGATTATCGTCACGCTGGATGCCGATCTGCAGAATCCGCCGGAAGAAATTCCCAAACTGGTCCAAAAAATGGACGAGGGCTACGATGTGGTGGGCAGTGTTCGGGTACCCAGACAGGATACGCTCTTTCGCAGACTTGCCTCGCGGATCGTCAACAGGGCCGCGCGCAAGGCCACCGGTGTGGTCATGCATGACTATGGGTGTATGTTGCGGGCCTATCGAAGATTCGTCATACAGGCCATGCTGCAATGTCAGGAGCGCAGCACTTTCATCCCTGTTCTGGCCAATGGCTTTGCGGCCCGCACAACAGAAATTGAGGTTCAGCACGCGGCACGAACGGACGGCGATTCCAAATACAGCTTATGGCGTTTGATTAACCTGCAGTTTGATATGCTGACCAGTATGACGACGTTCCCTCTGCGGCTACTGAGTATACTGGGGAGTGTTATCTCCGTTGCCGGAATAGGCTTTGGCCTGTTTCTGTTAATCATGAGGTTTCTATACGGCGCCGAATGGGCGGCTCAGGGGGTTTTTACATTGTTTGCGGTCTTGTTTGTGTTTGTCGGCGCCCAATTTATTGCAATGGGGCTGCTGGGCGAATACATCGGGCGGATTTATCACGATGTCAGGGCCCGGCCGCGCTATTTTGTCCAGGAGGTCGTGGGCCGACAATCCCTGAACAGAGAAACAATTCAAAATAAAAATAATATAGCGGTGAATGTATGAAAACGATAGTTTTAGCTTATCATGAGATAGGTTGTGTGGGTATAGAAGCCCTGCTGCGTAACGGATTTGAAATAGAGGCGGTGTTTACCCATAAGGACGATCCTCATGAGAATGTCTGGTTTCGTTCCGTGGCGGAGCTGGCGGCGTCCCGGAATATACCTGTTTTTGCTCCGCAGGACATCAATCATCCGCTCTGGGTGGAAAAAATCCGGCAGATAAAACCGGATGTCATTTTTTCTTTCTATTATCGGCATATGATTAAACCTGCCATTCTGGAAATACCCCAGGCCGGATGCCTTAATCTGCATGGTTCACTTCTGCCGAAATATCGGGGCCGATGTCCCATCAACTGGGTATTGGTCAAGGGCGAGAAGGAGACAGGCGCCACGCTTCACTATATGACGACCCGTCCGGATGAAGGTGACATTGTCTGCCAGAGGCGTGTTGCTATCAGCCCTGACGACACGGCCCTGTCACTCTTTCAAAAAGTTAAAGAGGCCTCTGAGGTCATGCTGGACGATATTCTGCCACTTATCCGACAAGGCAAGGCGCCGCGTCAAAGCCAGAATCATACGCAGGCCAGCTACTTCGGAGGGCGTCGGCCGGCGGATGGGCTGATCTCATGGGCCGGGAGTGCCTCTGAGATACGCAATCTGGTCCGGGCCGTTACCCGTCCATATCCCGGAGCCTTCAGTTATATCGGTGACCGGAAATGTCTTTTCTGGTCGGTTACGGCTGTTCCCGGCTCCAGGGAAACGGCTGTTCCCGGCACGATTGTGTCTCTTGATCCGTTAATCATTGCCTGCGCCCGGGACGCGGTCCAGGTGGAATTCGGTCAGTTGGAAGATGGTGTTTATGTCAGTGGCGCACAACTTGCCCGGGAACTCAACCTGGTCAAGGGTATGAAGTTTGGTTCCAGCGTCAGCAAACGAATTGAAACCGACAGGAAGAAAAAGGTGCTTATCCTGGGAGTTAATGGTTTCATTGGCAGCGCTCTGAGTGAGCGCCTCCTGAAAGACGGAAACTATGAGGTCCACGGGATGGATTTATATTCCAATTATATCCGTCATCTTATGGGAAAACCCGGATTTCACTTTGAGGAAGGAGATATCTCCATTCACCGGGAATGGATCGAGTATCATGTCAAGAAATGTGACATTATCGTGCCTCTGGTGGCCATTGCAACGCCTATTGAGTATACACGCAATCCCCTGCGGGTCTTTGAACTGGATTTCGAGGAAAATCTGCGTATTGTGCGTTATAGCGTGAAATATCAGAAAAGGATTATCTTTCCGTCCACATCGGAGGTCTATGGCATGTGCGAGGAGGAGGAATTTAACGAAGACACATCCAGACTGGTGCTGGGTCCGATCCGGATGCAGCGCTGGATTTATTCCTCCTGCAAGCAGCTTCTGGACCGGGTGATCTGGGCCTATGGCCAGCAGCAGGGGCTCCGGTTTACCCTGTTCCGTCCGTTCAACTGGATCGGCCCCCGGCTGGACAGCCTGAATTCGGCACGCATCGGCAGTTCCCGTGCTATCACTCAATTAATTCTCAATCTGGTGGAAGGCAGCCCCATTCTGCTGATAGACGGCGGAAAACAAAAACGCTGCTTTACAGACGTGTCGGACGGCATTGAAGCACTCTACCGGATTGTTGAAAATAAAAACGGCGCGTGTGACCGACAGATCATTAATATCGGAAATCCCGGCAATGAACTGAGTATCCGGAGTCTGGCTGAAATGCTTTTGGCAAAATTCGACGAACATCCCTTGCGATCGAAATTCCCTCCGTTTGCGGGATTCCGGGAAATTGAAAGCAGTTCTTACTATGGCGCCGGGTATCAGGATGTGCAGCATCGCAGACCCAGTATCCGCAATGCCAGACGACTGTTTGGCTGGCAACCGCAGGTGGAAATGGAACATTCGGTGGAACAGACCCTCGATTTCTTCCTGCGCGAAGCGGTGGGCAGCGGAAAAAGTGAAACAGAAGCTGTCGGGAAAGCCACAGAGAGAAAAAAAGACAGACTCGAAGTGATATCGGCAACAGAGATGACAACGGACCGGATTGTTTCCGTGCCTCTGGCAGCGCCGATAAAATCATCTCCACGGGGAGTGTCATGAAAGTAGGCTTGCGAATCGATGTGGATACCTATCGAGGGACCAGGCGGGGCGTACCCTCTTTGTCCCGGTTGCTTGCGCAGCACGGAATAAAGGCTACATTTTTCTTTTCCGTGGGACCGGATAATATGGGCCGTCACTTGTGGCGATTACTCCGTCCCGCGTTCCTGTGGAAAATGTTGCGTACCAGGGCTTCTCAACTGTATGGATGGGACATCCTTCTGCGCGGCACATTGTGGCCGGGACCGATTATCGGCAAGAGGCTCTGTCCTGTTATCCGCTCTGTCGCACAGGCCGGTCATGAGACAGGACTGCATACCTGGGATCATCATGCCTGGCAGGCGCATATTGAGTCTATGGACCGTAATGCTATCTATCAATCGATAAGTCAGGGGGTAAGCCTTCTTAGCGATATCCTTGGCCGGCCGCCGGACTGTTCGGCGGTCCCCGGCTGGAAATGTAACAACCTCGTGCTGAAAGAAAAACAACAATTCCCCTTCCGTTATAACAGTGACTGTCGGGGAAACAGTATTTTTCTACCCCTTATTGATGGTCAGCCCATCGGCCAGCCCCAGGTGCCCGTGACATTACCCACGTATGATGAAGTGATTGGACATGAGGGTATCTGCGCGGAAAATTACAATGATTATCTTCTGTCTTTGATAAAGCCGGCTGAGCTCAATGTGTTAACCATCCATGCCGAAGTAGAGGGAATTGTATGCCTGGAGATGTTTGGTGATTTTTTAAACAAGGCGGAGGCACAGGGAATATCGTTTTGCCCTCTGGGCGATTTTCTTAATGATTCTCCTCCCCTGCATTACGCTGAAATTGTAAACCGGAATATTACAGGGCGCCAGGGTTGGGTAAGTTGCCAGGGAGCCTGTGAATCCATATCAGAAAGAAAGGAAAATTCAATTCGAAATGCTCTCGTGGGTCAGAAATCATAGGTTAGAGAAAAACACCCTGCGCTGCCGCTGCCGGGGCTATCATCTGATGGTCAGGTGCGACTCATTTGACGAAGGATTTCTGGAGAAATGCTGCCTGGAATCCAAAGAGCGACAAGACGGTTTCATTCGGGTAAAAAGTTCACCTTATGCCCGAATATATCGTTTTGAATACCATGAGAATATTTATTATCACAAAACCTATCTCCCGCGCAGCGGAACCGAGAGGTTAAAGGATATATTTCAGGGAAACCGGGCGCAGCGGGCCTGGCGGGGAGATTTGATACTGAACGATAATGGTTTTTTTGCCCCCGAAATGGTGGTAGTCGGCCGGAAAGGGGGAGATAACTTTACGGTTACAAAAATGATACCCGGTGCTTTAAAATTCCGGCACTATTTCCAGAATGCCTCTGCGATACCTCCTGATAAAGAGACAATACGGCATCGCCGAAAGACGATTACCGAACTCGGCCAAACCATCGGACGGCTACATGCACAGGGAATAGTTCAGGGCGATATGCGTTTGGGCAATATCATCATTGACGCTTCCGACACAAACCATTTTCGATTTGTTTTCCTCGACAATGAACGCACCCGGCAATACCGCCATCTACCCGGCCGGGAAAGATTGAAAAATCTGGTACAGCTGAATATGAACCGGAACATTCCGGCAAGTCGGACGGATAAATTGCGTTTTATAAATTTTTATTTAAAGGAAAATCCGGAATTAATACCTCATAAAAAAATGTGGATTGATCGAATAATTAAAAAAACCCGCCATCGTCGGGCACTTAGATCAAATAAAACAATCTGCCCCCCCGAAGGTTAAACACAAACCGGGAAATGGCGTTGTAAAGAGGGTTATCAGGTATTTGACAACCGGAAAGGACGCAGAAACAGCAACCCTGTATGATTGGACCTTAATACATTACATTGAAAGGAACTTTAAAACCATGCCCATACATCTTTTGGGATATCTGGCGGCGCTTACCGGACTGACGGCCATTGGCCTGGCCGTATACAGGCACAAAATACATTATCATTTCCGCACAGTGGAGGAAGGGAAGTTATATCGAAGCGGCGCTCTGGGGCCGGCGGGATTGCACAGCATCTATCGTAAAGTTCCCCTTAAGACCATTGTTAACCTGAACTCTGAAAAAGAATGCTCAGCCGGATCCTGGTTCGAGAAGGAAAAGGAATTCTGCCGGGAAAAAGGTATTACCCTGATTAACATTTTTATGCGCCCCTCCAAGATTCCCAGCCAGGAAGAGATCAGACGTTTCCTGGAGATCACCTTAAACCCGGAGTATCACCCCGTTCTGGTCCACTGTAAACAGGGTGTCATGCGGACGGGTATGATGGTAGCCATGTATCTGAAGAACCGATTTGATACTCCCAATGAGGAAATTCTGAAAAACCTGCCTTTATTTGATCACGACCTGGAAAAAACCAGAAATGCCAAAATTCGGACATTTATCCTTACATACCAGCCGGAATCCTCTGCGAGCTCCATTAATCATTCCATAAACACGTAATTTGTTTTTCATTATTCAGTAGCTATATGAAAAAAATACACGATTTTTTGCCTGAATTGAATTGTTTATCCGTTATCCCAAACGCCAGGGGGAACTCTCACGCTATTCATAATGGGAATATGGATTCTCTGCTTATATTTATATTCGGTGTCCTGACTTTTCTTCTCTGCCTTAATTCGGAATTTGTCGGGTTTCAATGCCGATTTGTCTTATTTGCCCAGGAAATGCTGCGATACGGGCCGACATTTTTCCCCACCAGCTATCAGATTCCCTATCCCGATTATCCCGCGACCTCTACCTGTCTCATCTGGCTGTTTTCCCTCCCGTGGGGAAAGGTGACCGTATTATCCGCCACACTGCCCACCGCAATAACGTCTGCTTTAATCCTGGTATTTATTTATCGTATCGGCGCGATTCATTCCCGGGAATGGGCCCTGCTGGCCGTACTGTTCGCCCTGTTCACCTATGAATTTATGCGTGAATCACGCCGTATAGCGTTGGATCAATATACCAGCCTGGTAACGGTTCTGTGCTTTTACCTGGCCTGCTCCGCGTCGGTCTTCGGCCGGCGGAAACGATTATGGTTTATCCCATGGCTTTATATAATCGGCTTTGCTTTTCGCGGCCCGATCGGCCTGGTGATTCCCGCCATGATAACCTGCAGTTTTTATATGTGGGAAAAACAGTACAAAACGTGTTTGCTCTTTGGTTTGGCGGCCCTGGTGCTGTTCGGACTTTGTTCCGGTTTGCTGCTGGCAGCCGCTTATCAACAGGGGGGAGATTCTCTGGTCAGCGAGGTAATTAAAATGCAGGTTGTCGGCCGAATCCATACCTATTCCAATAACTATTTTTACTATCTGGTAAAGGGATTTTCTGCTTACGCCGTAAGTTTTCCTCTGGCCGTTGTTGTGTTGATCTTTCAGTTTAAAAATATTTTTAATCGTGAAAATGAAAAATACAAATTGTTGGGGCATATGGCTCTCTGGATGGGTATCATTCTTCTGGGCCTGTCCATTCCGGGGACCAAAAAGACCCGCTACCTTTTACCAATCGTACCTGCTTTGTCATTACTGGCCGCTTATATGTTTGTCCATTCCGATGCCAAAGGTATTTTGGCCGGGGTCAGAAATATTTTTCTGGGCGGCTGTCACAAGCTTCCTTTGGTGGCGGTTGGAGCAGCGGTGCTTTTGTGTATCCCCAATCCCTATTTTACCTCAATCCCTCTTTGGCCCGGCTTTGTGGGAGTGGCGCTTCTGGTCTGCCTGGTCGTGATAAGTTTTAAAATGAATCGAAAAGACAGGGAAAATCCATATAAAAATCTGGCTGTCATTACGATAGCAGTTTTATCCTTTATGGTATTCAATATCTGGACTATCGGCCCCTTGATATATACTAGTGAACGTTCCAGACCGTTTGTAGAAAAAGTGGAGAGCCTGCTCCGGTCCCGGCCGGGTTCGCTGGCATTTTATCAAATGGGTCCGAATCTGGAAGATATAAAATTTATGGCCAATGTAAATGCGTCGATTACGCCGATATTTCTGGAAAATGAGGAGGATCTCCGCCGACAATCCACTACAACCTGTTTCATTGCCGGACAAACGGTTTTTGAGAATTTGCCCCAGGCAATTACCCGGGAGATGCAGGTGCACGGAGTTGGAAATATTGGACACAGGAAGTGTGTAATATTCTCTCGAAAATATGATTTGGCGGAACAGTGTGTAATGATTACTCCTTAAAGATGCAAGGAACTATTATCTATGATAAAAAGATTATGCTGCCTGTTTTTAATGATAACCGGATGTTCTCCGGCACCAAACGGCAATCACTCTGATGATAACATCCATATTTCTCCAGACCATGATATCATTATCTGCGCGGAATGTCTGGATACCACAGTGCCCCGCGCAGACCAGGACAGTACGTTTTTCGATTCTCTATCTTCATTTAATGAGTGGCCTCGCGAAAAAAAAGTGCTTGCTCTCAACCTGGTGGTAATCGGCACCATAGCGGTCGTGGGGGTCACCGCATGGGATTATGGCAGCAGTTCCTTTACTTTCCATAATGAGGGCTGGTTTGGTCAGGATACCAAATACGGGGGCGCGGATAAACTGGGGCATGCCTTTAGCTCTTATGCCCTCACCAGTTTATATAATTTTATTTTTAAAAATTGGGGGTACTCCGACGAGGAGGCGATCAAGATCGGTGCCCTGAGCAGTTGGTCTCAAATGACGCTGATGGAATTCCTGGACGGTTTCAGCGCCGAACACGGTTTCAGTTGGGAAGATGAAGTCATGGACACGATAGGAGTGGGTATGGCCTATTTGCGTCATCGATATCCTGAGTTGAAAAATATAGTCGATTTTCGTATGGAATGGATTCCTTCGTCGACTTTTCGGCATGGGAACCAGTCGGACCTCTTTACGGATTACTCCGGCCAGAAATATCTCCTGGCCCTGAAGCCAGACGGATTTTTGCACACGAATAATTCCCTGCTCAAGGCCGTGGAAATACATTTCGGGTATTATACCCGTGACTATGAAGGGGATTCCGATTCAAACCATCCGCGCCGTTACACGTATATCGGTGTGGGCTTAAACGTCACTTACTTACTCGAACAACTTGCAGGAACCCGTGCCCGAGGAGTGTTTGATTATATTCAGGTTCCTTATACCTATATATCCTCATCATCGGATATTCATTGATTAAAAGGGAGAAGGTATGTTGAAACCTCATATACAGGTGTGGAAACAAATTTAACAGGAAGTATCCTTGATTATGAAAAAACTTACCCTATTATCACTTATATTATACTTAATGGTTTATATCCTGCCGCTGGGCGTTCGTCCTTTGGTTATCCCGGATGAAACACGGTACGCAGAGATTTCGCGCGAGATGCTGGAGACGGGAGACTGGGTAGTACCCCGGCTTAATGGGTTGCGATATTTTGAAAAGCCGGTACTGGGTTACTGGCTCAACGCGGCCTCAATTTACCTCTTTGGCGAAAACGCTTTTGCCGTGCGTCTACCGTCGGCACTGGCTGCTGGTATCTCCGCCTTTTTGACGGGATTACTGGTCTGGAGGTTCGCAGGTGGATACCGGGTTGCTCTGCTTACCGCCGCCGGTTTTCTAACCTGTTTTGAAGTCTTTGGAATTGGGACTTTTTGTGTTCTGGATAGCGTCTTTTCCATGTTCATAACGGCAACCATGGTGGCATTCTATTTCGCCGGGCAGACAGGAAAACCCGGGAAACAGGCTGCCCTTCTGGCGCTTGCCGGCATATTCACAGGGTTAGCCTTTCTGACCAAGGGTTTTCTGGCATTCGTGCTGCCGGTTATCATTGTCGTGCCTTTTTTACTTTGGCAGGGAAAAGGCAAAGAACTACTGCGTATTTTCTGGATACCTCTGGTTACGGCGGTTCTGACTGCCCTGCCGTGGTGTCTGGCCATCCATTGGCGAGAAGGTGATTTCTGGCACTATTTCTTCTGGACCGAACACATTCAGCGTTTCCTAGAGCCTAACGGTGGTCAGCATTCCTCTCCCTTTTGGCTTTTCATTCCCGTTCTGCTGGCGGGAGGACTGCCGTGGACGGGTTTTTTACCATGTGCTCTCTGGGGGATCAGGAACATCCGTCCCAAAGTGCCGTTCATCAGGTTTGCTCTCTGCTGGCTGGTGTTTCCCTTTGTGTTCTTTTCCGCCTCGCGCGGGAAGCTTTCTACCTACATTCTTCCCTGTTTTCCGCCTTTTATCATTCTCACCATTACCGGACTGCTGCATTACTTCGCTGCCGGGAAGCAAAAGGCGTTCCAACTCTCGGTTCGATCTTCCGTAATTCTTCTTGTAGTCACTATTATCGTACTGGTTTTGGTCCAGATGGGCCTGTTTAAGCCCCTGAACATCTATGAGCCCAGGGAATGCTGGAAATGGATCCTGTTGGTGCTGGCCCTTCTGGTCAACATTGTCATGTTAAATTACGCTCTCGGGGCAGCCGACTCTTACCGCAGAATGGCCTTGTGCGGCCTGGCTCCCATATTTCTCCTGGGCATCGCACACCTTGTCTGGCCGGATCAAATTGCGACGAGAAAAATGCCCGGACAGTTCTTACTGGAGCATACCGATCAGATACCGCCAAACGCCCTGATCGTTTCAGACAACTACTTAACTCCTGCAGTGGACTGGTATTATCATCGTAACGATATTTATATATTAGGCAACGACGGCGAGTTTTCCTATGGATTGAATTACGACGATGTAGATAATAAACATATACGGCGTAAAGAATTTTCCGATTTTATTGAGCAGTATTCAAAACAAAATAGGGTAATGCTTATCACAAGCATAAAACGTTACCCTCCACACCAGATCGAACTGCCAAAGCCAACAGGGACTATATCGAATATGGGATTTGTAATCGTTGAGTATTCCCTGCACCAAACTGACTTTTCCATTTCCCGCTAAAAAGAGCCATACCCTAAAAAAACTTCAAGCGCAAAGCATAAAACATAAATACAACCATAACGGCCATTACAAAATTATCATAAGTCTCTGTAAATAATTGTCTTATTATCAACATAACAAAAAGGCTCATAGCGTTGTTGTACTAGACGGTAGTGCCTATGCCTGACGAACTTTTGACGAACTATGGGCAAAAATGAGTGATTTTGGGGTGAAATACAAAACGCTTAAATTTTTAAAGACATGTAAAATAAAAAGTTATAAAACTGGGCCCGGTAGGACTCGAACCTACGACCCATGGATTATGAGTCCACTGCTCTGACCAACTGAGCTACGGGCCCTTGGTTTATAAAGCGGAAGTATAGCTATTGGGATATTTATTGTCAAGCCAATTTAAAGTCTTGGTATATAACAGGTTATGTTATATTTCAAGATTTTTTTACTCATACGGACTTATTTAATAAAGCCGTTTAGTTTTAGTTATTCATGGGTTTTTTCGGCCAGGACTTTAAACTCGCCCATTTCGATATATCCGCCGCCGTGGTTGTTGAGTATTCGCAATTTTATGAATTTAGCGTTAACCGGCTCGATGGGGAAGTCCTGGTCCGGCGGGGCCTGGTCTGTCTCCGGGCCGGTTCGATTGTTCAGAGTAAATTGTCCTGCCAATTGATATTGATTTTCGACATCTTCGGTGGCGGTAAGGACTTCAACATCTTTGGCCCAGTTTTTGGATGATTCGGTAGCATAGGGGCTAAAGACAAGCTGTTTTATCTCGGTAATCTCAGGTAATTCAAAGACGATTTCCGCGCCGTCTTTCGCCTGGCTGCTATTGACGGCGTATTGATGGTTGGAGCCGAGTTGTCCGTCGATCAGATTTTTTGCCGCCCAGCTGCTGTTATTATACTGCTCGTTAAAACGCAGCACCGTTGCACCCTGGTCGGCGGCTAATACGTTTATCAGAACCGGGGCAGCAGGTGATTCCACAAAATAGCCCATGAGTTCGACCTCGCCCAGTTCCATGTAACTGCCGCCAAAATTGGAATTCAGTTTCAGGCTGACCCAGCGCAGGGGTTCGGTATATTCAAAATCAAAACGCTGCTCGGCCCCCTCCGGGGCGCCGGCGTTATTATTCAGGGTGAAGGACGCAATCTTTTCAAAATCGCGATGCGGCGATGCTGAGGAGCCCCAAAGTTCTCCCTCTTTTACCCAGGTTTTTGGGCTCTCTGTGGTAAAAGGATTAATAATCAGGGACGAAACTCGGGCCGGTTGAGGCAGTTCAAAAATGATTTCCTGTGCGTTGTTATTACCGGAGGCGTATCCGTGCGATTTGCCTACTTCGCCGTTGATCAGATTTTCCGCCGCCCAGGTACTATTATTATACTGGCTGGTCAGTAAAACGACCTTCGTGCCCTGCGTGGCGGCCAGGACATTGATCTCGGGTTTTTTCTCTTCCTTGACCACGGGTGTTTCCGGCGGGGCAGGAGTTATTATCACCTCGGTCACTTGTTCAACAGGCGCCGGCTCGATTGCCTTCGGTTCCATTGCTTTCAGTTCGGCAGGTTTCGGCTCGGCAGGTTTTTCTATCCGAGCGGCAGGCGGCATTTTCTGAGTTTTCACATCCGGTTGGGATTGCAGGTTATCCGGCGAAAATTCCTTAATCGGTTTTTGCTGGTCCGCAGGTCTCTGATCATTAACAACCTTTACCCGGAACCGTCCGACCATGGCGCTCAGGTCCACATCTATAAGTTGATCATCAGGAGAAAACACATATTTCATATTTTCGCCCGGGGCCATTTTTAATTCGGATGATTCCTTTTTTTGTTGGTCCCAGGTGCCTTTGGTCAGATTGACTTTCATTTGGGCGGTTTCGACTTTGGAGTCTTCTTCCAGATCACAGGTAATATCGATGATCATTTTCTGGTAAGATGATACCGACCAGCTTTTGCCGGAGCCTGACTTCATGTAATACTCTTCGGCCGTGGCCAACACCAGCGGTTGTCGGCCCACGAGGTTCACCTTACCATAGCCCTGTCCTTCGGTAATGCCCAGGATAATCTCGTCCGTACCCAGTTCGTTATCGATATCTATTTTTTTGGCCTCCTGAAACTCCATTACGGAAGTGTCCTCCACGAGTTGGCCATTTTTGAGCAGAGCCGCATACCAGTTCAGTGCCTGGTCGTCCGGTCCGCTTTTTTTCATTTCGATGGTGATTTGGGTGTCCGGGCCGGGCAGAACGTGTAAAACATGGCCGGCGGTCATATACTTGGAGATTTCCGCCTTGCGCGGCCGGGTTTCTTCATATTTTTTGGCCTTGGCCTCCATGTCCGGGTCGGCTGAGACTTTTTCTCCGATCTCCTGCATGGTGGCTGCGGTATATCCTTCCGGAATTGCGAACATATCGTCACTGATCGGTTTTTCCTTGATATTACTCAGTTCGGTATACATATCGTCCTGGCCCAGATATTTCAGCATGATGGGGAAACCCAGTTTTTGGGCGTTGAACCGGTGCATGATTTGCTGGTCTTCATAATGGATGAGCTGCCTGTTACACTCGTAGCCGAGGACCTCTTCGGTGCCGTCATCCTTGATGGAATAATACTTGAGCATTGCCTCGACGGCCTGGAACGGATCGTTCATCTGGCTCATGGAATCATCCGTGGGCAATTCCATATACATTTTATACTTGGGGACCAGGACCCGGGTCTTATTGGCCGTGGGGTCCACGATCACGACCAGGTTCGGCCCCACCGGCTCGGCCAGTTCCATGCGGTAGCGGTCGCCCTTGACATAAATGCGCCCCGTTTTTTCATCAAGCTGCTGTTTCTGAAACAGATCCGCCGAAAACTCGCCCGCCCAGGCACACTGAGCGCTCATAAGCACCATCAAAGATATAATAACACCTGTCAATCCTATACTTCGTCTTGCTGTAACCATCGTTACTCCCTTTCAATTCGAGCCTGAAAAATGCTGATTAATTTCCCCCGCATTATCCCCCCCACCGCCTTGGTTGTCAAGTACAAATATGCCGGGAATGCCACTAATATACAGGAAACATATTAAATATTAAACATCAAATATCAAAACTACATAGTAAAATTTAATAATTTATCTGTCAATAAAAAGGAGCAGTAGTCATATTCATAAAGTCTGTGTCCCTAACTTCAACGCCTAACTTCAACACCATTCTCCTTTAATGTACATAATCAATTAATTGTTCAGGATAGATCGTAATTGATTCGCTAAATCTGATACCCTTGATAACAATTTTTTCCATTATTGCTTTAATATCATTCGGCAAATTCTGCAAATGGAGAGGTTTCGTGGGAATAGTTATACGAAAGTAAAATACCGGATCATCCCATATGCATGGATTAAATGAATATAAGCCCACACAAGACATCTCTATAAATGATTTATGCAAATCGAATTCTTACTTACGTATTAATATTTTCCAATCGTACAGTCTCTCGCGGGATTTTACGGGTTTCATTTTTCGCAAATGCGCGTTTCCGGTTAAAATTCTCCAATCGTATATAAAATACAAACGGCTTTTTCAAAGATACAGTCTCTCCCGTTAAAATTCTCCAATCGTTCCATAGATCCAGTGTTTTGGTGATCATGCGTTTTTCTCTTCCGGGTGGCAAAATTGTTACGATGGATAAAATTGTGAATAAGTATAGAACACGGATAAAACTGATGTTACGGCTTCTCATAGATTTATATACCTTTTGTTATGAGTATTATTTTGAGGGCGTAGGTTTGATATGCTGTGGTAGCAGAGGTCGGTTCGGCCTATATTTATTAATTATACTACATTTTAGTTTGAAAGAAAGTAAAAAATATGTTTAATTAAACATTTTAGATAGTTGCGTGATCCTGGCCATAAGTTTCTTAACCATTTGTAAATAATATATTTATATTTTTAGAGATATAGAACGGATAGGTCCTATAGGACTTATAGGACCTATAGGTCTTTAGGAATTGATAGGAAGGTATTACGGGCCGGGGTGTTTGTGGGCATTGGAATTTGGGGTGAGTTAAGGATTTAGAGGCAGAATTTGTAGGTTAAGAGGGTATAGAGAAGTTTGGCGGCCAGGAAGTCGGGGGCTTTGTTGTGTGGATTGGGGCAGAGTTCGACGATGTCAAATCCCACGATATTTTTGGTTTGAGCGGTTTTTTTGAGTAAGGCCAGGACATCGTGCCATAGCAGGCCCCCGGGCTCGGGTGTGCCGGTGGAAGGCATAATCGAGGGATCAAAGACATCCAGGTCGATGGTGATATACACGTTATCCGAAAGACGAGCCGTGACCTTTTCGATCCAGTCGCGATGGTTATGGATGTCCTGGGCATAGAAGAGGGACTCGTGCTTGACATATTGTTTTTCGGAGATATCCATACTTCTGATACCGACCTGCACGATGGGACAAAGCTGGCGGATCCGGGCCATAACGCAGGCATGGTTGAATTCGGAGCCCAGATATTTATCCCGCAGGTCAGCGTGGGCATCCAGTTGGAGCACGGTGATATCGGGTATCTTATCGGCGTGTGCCTTTGCCGCGCCTATACTGACCGAATGTTCGCCTCCGATAGTGACGGTGAATTTTTCGCGGCTAAGCCAGCCGGCGACACGCCGGTCCACGGTTTCGACCATCTGTTGGGGGTCGGTAAAATTTTTCATGATATCGTCCGTATAGATTCCGCGTTTACAGACCTCGGCATCGGTTTCAATATCGTAGAATTCCAGGTTCGCGGACGCCTCCAGGATGGCGGCCGGTCCTTTATCGGCGCCTTTGATCCAGGTGCTGGTCCCGTCGTAAGCGACCGGCACGATAACGATCCCGGCGGTATCACGATTGAGGAATTCATCGGACCGGTCACCAAAATGGCTTTTAGGAGTCATAGTGATTATTGTGTATCCGTTTTAATTATTTCCCACACAACAGGCCCTAAGCACTTTCGGCCTGTGTTATCAGCCTGTATTGACGCCAGCGTCAAAAGTATTGCGAACCTTTGTTTCTGGATTAAAAACAACGGTTTTAAGTGCCAATATCCACTTTTGACGGTGGCATCTGTATTAATGCCTCAAACACATTGTGCCTATGTGCCTGGGTGTCTTAGTGCCTTCTTATTCAAATATAAACATGGCGATGGCCACGGTTGTGGTCCACAGGTCCTGCTGGCCGCGTGCGGTTTGGGTGATGTTGGAGGTTCTAATAAAGAGCTTGCTGGACTTATAGGCCTGTTCTTTTTCAGACCAGGCTTTATCCGGGTCCAGTTCCATACCCAGGGTAGCACCAAGCATACTGGCAGCCAGGTCCTCGGCCAGGTCGCCGGCCTGCTGACGGTTCATGCCATGTTCATGCACTTCGCTGAGATAGCCCCACTTTTCCTTCTCACGCGGCATAGCCACACCCACGGAGGAGGCGACCAGTCGCCCGTGTTCGTTGGTGTCTGAGCGGGCCATGACGCAGAATCCGATCTGGCCGGGAATCAGCAGGTCAATCCCTTTTTCGCGGCTGATAATCCTACAGCGCGGCGGAAGGATCGACGAGACATTAACCAGATTCAAATGCGCCACTCCCGCCTGTCTCAAAGCCAGCTCAAACGATTTGAGCTTATATTTATGCCGACCGACACCCTTGGTTAAAAATACACTCGCAGGAACCATATTATACATATCGAACATATTTAATACTCCATAACATTTGCTTTACCTGACGCCAGCGTTAAATCCCGGCGTGCCGGGATTGAGAAGTATTGATTCTGTATCAAAAACAACGTTTTTAACTGGAAATATCTACGTTTCACATAAGCATCTCAGCTATACTATTTTAGATATAATATCTATTTCAGCAATATAGATTTTAAATAAAAAAACTGACCTCGATCTCAGTACACAACTGTATTTACTATCTCAAATCCATCCAGTCTTCCCAGAGCCCCTGCGCCTTCATTCGTTCGCGCTGTTTTTCGCTCTGGAAGATTCGGTGTCGTTGTTTACGGGAGATATTTTTAAAATGGTTTTGCACCTTTTCAAAAATACGGACGGCGCCCGGCAGTTCAATCGATTCATTGCGTCGTGATCGTGTCTTCTGGCGCAGTCGGCAGGTCTTTTTCTTATCGGCAAATTTTATCAAATCATCTTTAAGGCTCAGGAAGAACCGGCACTCGGCCGGGTCGCCCTGGCGTCCCACACGTCCGGTCAACTGCAGGTCCAGCCGGCGGAATGCCAGCCGGTCGGTGCTGATCAGGTACATGCCCCCTTTTTCGGCCACTCCCGGCCCGAGTTTTATGTCCACCCCCCGGCCGGCCATATTGGTAATCACAGTAATGTGTCCGGGCTGGCCGGCCTGGGCAATAATCTCTGCTTCGCGGGCGTGATTCTTGGCATTGAGTACTTCATGAGGCAGGTCTCTCTGCTCCAGCATTCGGCTCAATTGTTCGGAAATCTGGACCGAGCCGGTCCCAATCAATATAGGTCTGCCGGTCTCATGAACTCGTACGATATCCTCAATAAGTGCACGATATTTGCTTTTACGATTCCGGAAGATCGTATCCGGCAACAGTGCACGTCGTGACGGTTTATTAGGCGGGATCGGCACTACGGCCTGATTATAGATCGTGCTGAATTCCCATGCCGCCATGGAAGCGGTCCCGGTCATCCCGGCCAGTTTCTTATACTTGCGGAAAAACGTCTGGAAGGTCGTCATGTAATTGCCGCGCAGTTCCGCCGAGGGTTTCAATCCATTCTGGACTTCCAGGGCCTGATGAATACCGTCCGGCAATTGCCGGCCCGGCATTAATCGGCCGGTCGATTCATCAATCAGCACTATTTTCCCCTCCCGAACCACATAATGCTGATCCAGCTTATAAATATGACGGGCCGCCAGCGCGCAGGTGATATAACGTTCGAGCTTATGCCCCGGAGGCAATAAACGCAGTATATCTTTGGCCCGACGCCGCGCTTCGGCCCGACCTTCATCTTTTAATTGCACGGCCCGGTCATCCTGTAATAAACGATAATGCTGACCGCGAATCAGTTGTCCGGCTATCTGGTTGGATTTATTATATAACTGCCATTGACTGGAAATAGTGCTTTCGCCGCCAATGGAAAGCGGGCTGCGTGCCTGGTCAATAAGGACACTATCGACCTCGTCCACGATGGCAAAATCATATTTCGGATCCAATTGTAATTGAGTTTGAGGTCGCAGGATAGCATCGACGGTACTGGTTTTTTTCTGACGGACCGGTTCGCGCAGGCTGTCGAAAACTATCTCCTTGGCGGTCGCATAAACCACATCATGCTGATAGGCCCTGGCACGATCACTCATATTCTGGCCGGGTACAATTAATCCCACACTCAGACCTAATCCCTGTAGCAGCGGCGCCATCCATGCGGCGTCCCGAGCCGCCAGATACTCATTGGCCGTGGCTATATGAGTACATCGATCAGCCTGACCCAGTTGATGCAGAAACGCGGCCAGCGGGGCCATCAGGGTCTTGCCCTCTCCGGTATCCATCTCCGCGATATGGCCTTCATAAAGCGATAAGGTACCCATTAACTGTACATCAAAATGACGCATATTCAGCCGGCGCCATGATACTTCCCGACCCAGTGCCAGGGCACGGGGAATCAGGGAGTCTATGTCGCTGAGTGCCTGAGCCCGGGCATGCAGATCCTCTATCTCACGCTCCAACTGAGAATCGCCCAGAGATTGTATCGAAGACTCCAACTCATTGGTACGACCAACAATGGTGCGATAACGCTTCAAGTGAATATATTGCCATGGCTTACGAAAAAATAAATATAGGAAATTCATCTATACACTCCAATTAACATAAGCTCATCATAATCTTAAAAACCGGCGGCCCTGTCAACATCCAAAAATGTTAAGTCCGGATAACTGGTGATATATAAAATTAATGTTATCTTTATATTATTTAAGTGCTTTTCCTTAAAAGAGTTGTAATTTGGCCGTTTTGCATTCCTTACCTTGCTTATAATCTACGCCGATAGCAAATCTGTAAGTATAAAAGTTAATTTAAGGCAGTTGAATGAATCAGGACGAATATTCCAATTATGAAAACTGGTCCGATGCAGAAAACCGGATCGAGCAGGCCCATGATCACTATGAAAACTGCCGTTGGCAGGATGCCCTGCGCGAGCTGCAGGCAGCCATTGAGATCAATCCGACCAACAGCGACTGGTACTTCAACAAAGGGCTGACCCTGGATACCCTCGGGCGTTATCATGAGGCCATCGAGGCCTATGAAGAGGCGCTCCAGTTAAATGAAGAAGATATCGGAGTGCTCAACTGCCTGGGAGTTGACTATACCCGAATCGGCCGTCATGATCTGGCGCTGCGAACGTTTGAAAAAATCGAACAGATAGCCCCTCATTTCGAACCGTGCTACTGTAATCGCATTATTACGTATTCGGAAATGGGCCGGCACGATGAAGCCGAGCATATGTTCTATATGGCCCGACAGTTGAAGGAGCATTGCCCGCTTTGCTATTACAATATTGGAAATTCCCTTTTCTCCCGTCAGCTATACGACCGGGCAATCTGGTGCTGGCAACAAACCCAAAGCTTTGATCCGGATCATCCTCAAATTGAGTATCGTATCGGCCAGGCTTTCTGGGCCAAGGGCGATTGCAAGGTAGCTTACGAACATTTTCTCAAAGAGCTGCGCTGCAGTCCGGGCGATATCGATGTATTACTTGATGCGGGCATTCTGTTGCTGGAATTGAATGAACTGGAATCGGCCCGGGAAAAGTTTCGCCGTATTCTCGAACTCGATGCCAACCAATCCCAGGCCCATCATTATCTGGGTGAACTATTATTGTATGAAGGTAAACTGCCGCCGGCGATAGAACATTTCAACCGCACCCTGGCATTGAATCCCCGTCATAGCGGTTCCCACTTCCGACTGGCACAGTGCTATATCAAATTGGGGCAAAACGCCAGTGCCCGCGACCATATGCTCAAAGAGATGAAACTGTCTCCCCAGCAGCCGGAGGTATTACTTGAACTGGGATGCATGCTGGAAGAGGTACAGGCCACCACCGAGGCCATGAACTGTTTTGAACGGGTCATCGAGGCTCAGCCGGAAAATGCGCAGGCCTATCATAACCTCAGCCTCTGCTACTACCATAACGACCTGATCGACCAGGGCATGGATTTATCACTACAGGTTCTGGACCTGGATCCCCGGCATGTTCTGGCACTTCACAATCTCGCTTTTGCCTTCCTGCAAAAACGGGATTATAAGATGGCCCGAGAGTTCATTAAGAAGGCGGTCGATATCAGCCCGGAAGATCCCCAGATTAAAAAACTCAAACGCGCCATCACTGTCACGACCACACTCGAACTCATCATTCAACCCTTCCGGAAATTTTTTTCTCGCCTCTCACAAAAGCTTATTTCGAAGTATTAGCATTTTACGTAAGTATTTTGCTATAACTGAAAAGCATTCGTTTTTTAACTGGTGGTAAGACAACACTATCTTTATAATAAGCGCCATGCCGTCATATATGATAATCATACTGGTAGTTACGGCGGCTCTGCTGGTGGTTTTAGTCGGGGTAGCGGCGCTGGTTTTGCGTTCCGCTAAAGTTAATCGTGAAAGCAGTTTACAGCTTTTAGGTCAGCAGTTAAGCGGTTCTATGACTCATCAGGAGATGCGTCTGGGCCAGGTCAGTGAGCAGTTAGCCAATGCCATTCAAAACATGACAACCAATTTAAATGACCGTCTGGGCCAAAGCCAGCAACTTACCCAACAAATGCAAAAGCTGATGAACGAACGGCTGGAATCGTCGGGTAAAACCATTGCCGACCTCAAGGAGAAGCTCGGTCAACTCGGAGAGGCTACCCAAAATGTGATTCAGGTCGGCACAGAAGTCAAAAAGCTACAGGACATTCTCCAAAGACCTACCATGCGCGGCGGCCTGGGGGAATGGTCACTGGAAAATATTCTCTCCGATGTCCTGCCCCAAACAAATTTCAGCCTGCAATACCAGTTTAAAAACGGGGTAAAAGTGGATGCCCTGGTGCACCTGGCCCAGGGGAATGTAGCGATTGACGCCAAGTTTCCCCTGGCTAATTTTCAGCGTTTGATGGAGGAAAAGGAAGAAGCCAACCGGATCAAGCTTCGCCGGGCTTTTCTCAGGGACGTTTGCCAGCGTATCGACGAAATCGCGGATAAGTATATACTCCCGGAGGAAGGGACTCTGGATTTTGCCCTGATGTATGTGCCGGCGGAAAATGTGTATTACGAAACGGTTATCAAGCTGGATGACAAGGAACCGGATGTCACCGCTTACGGGCGGCGGCGGCATGTCATTCCAGTCTCTCCCAATACTCTCTATGGATACCTTATGGTGGTGGCCATCGGCTTAAAAGGTCTCCAGATAGAACAAAATGCCCGGCATATCCGCCGTCAGTTAAGCCAATTCTCCTCTGATATGCAATTGTTTATCAACGAATTCGTAATGGTGGGAAAGCATCTGAACAACGCAAAAAACAAGTACGATGAAGCAGGAAAAAAACTGGAAACATTTAATCTGCGTTTGCAGCAAATCGAAACCCATACCGAATCTCAGATTGAAACAGAATAATCAACTCTGTGGCGTGATACAATATTTGCACTACTATGAATGAGGCCAGAAAGACAAAAAAACAATTAATCGGGGAAATGCAGGATCTGCGCCTGCGTCTGGCTCAAATGGAAAATCCGGAAAGCAGACCGCAGAAAACGGATAAGGACTTGTATATAAAGGACCGGGCCATGGCTTCATCCGTAATCGCCATCTCCATGACGGATATGGATAGTCGAATCACGTATGCCAATAAAGCATATCTCACCCTCTGGGGTTATGACCGGGAAGAGGAAATTTTCGGCCAGGATGTAAAAATGTTTGCCCACAACCCGTATGATGTGGAACGGATACTTCAGACAGTACTCAACACCGGAAGTTGGAACGGCGATGTGGTTGGCAAAAGAAAGGACGGCTCCTGTTTTGATGCCGAGATGTTTTGCAATATCGTGTTGGACAAAGAAGGCAAACCCCTCTGCTTTATGGGATCTTTCGTTGATATTTCCAAACGCAAACAAACCGAGGAACAGCTCCGCGCCAGCCAGATGAAATATAAAACCCTGTACGATTCCTCCCGGGACGCTATTATGACACTTACTCCCCAGGAAGGCTTTATCAGCGGAAATCCGGCCACGGTTAAAATGTTTGAATGTAAAGATGAATCTGAATTTGTTTCGCAGAGTCCGGCGGACCTGTCGCCTCAATACCAGCCGGACGGCCAATTATCCATCGTCAAAGCTCAGGAGATGATGAAAATCGCTCTGGATAATGGATCTCATTATTTTGAGTGGAAACACATACAAATGAACGGCCGGGAGTTCGATGCCACGGTCCTGCTGACCCGTATGGAATTAGAAGGTAAAAAAATGTTACAGGCCACGGTGCGTGATATTACCGAACGGAAACGCGCAGAACAGGCTTTGAAAAAGGCCAAGGATGAATTGGAATTGCGGGTGAAAGAACGTACAGAGGAACTGTCTCAGGCCAATGCCCGTTTGCAGGAACAAATTGCCGTCCGAATACAGGCCGAACAGAAATTGCTCGATTACCAAAACAAATTGCGCTCATTAGCGTCCCAATTGTCTTTAACCGAACAGCGGGAAAGAAGGCAAATTGCCGCGGAGCTACATGATAGAATAGCGCAAAATCTGGCTTTTTCCCTGATAAAGCTGGGTGATCTTACGGAAAAAACAGCAGGGACGGAAACGGCAGATGTCCTGAAAGATATTAATGAACTTATTGAAAAAATAATCCAGGATACCCGATCCCTGATTTACGATCTGGGCAATCCTGTTTTAGAGCAGAAAACATTTGAAGAAGCCGTGGAAGAGTGGCTATGCGAACAAATTGAAAAACAATATTGTATTGAATGTCAATTCGAGGATGATGGTCGGCCCAAAAGACTGAGTGATGACCTTCGTCTGGTATTATTTCAATCTGTCAGAGAATTGGTGATTAATATAATTAAGCATGCCCAGGCCAAGAAGGTTAAGGTGACTACCCAACGTGACGATGATAATACTATAATTATAATGGTGAAAGATGATGGGATAGGGTTTGAGCCCGATAAAATCAGCTTCACTATCGGTCGAACCGGCGGGTTTGGCCTGTTTAGCATACATGAGCGTTTGGGTTATCTGAACGGTAAAATGAAAATACAAAGCAAGCCGGGAAAGGGCACCTGTGTTACCCTGATTGCCCCCCTGGCAGACCATGTATGATTACCAGGAGTATCCGATGAGCGTAAAAATTTTAATTGCGGATGACCACAAAATTATGCGAGAGGGGCTCAGCAGCCTGATACGCAAGCAGTCTGATATGGAAGTCATTGGAGAGGCCCAGGACGGCCAGCAGGCAGTGGACCTGACCGGCGCCCTGGCTCCCGATGTGGTCATCATGGATATCAGTATGCCCGGCCTGGACGGGATCGAAGCCACACGCCGCATCAAAAAAAATAATCCCGATATAAAAATCGTGGTACTTTCCATGTATTCGAATAAACGCTTCCTGATTGATATCCTCCAGGCCGGCGCTTCCAGTTACCTGTTAAAAGAACAGGCTTTTAAAGAGTTAATCCTGGCTATCCATGCCGTTCTGAATGGCGAGTTGTACCTGTGTTCCAAGATGACCTCTATTGTGGTTCAGGACTTTAACGAACGCGTGGTAAAGGCAAAAAAATCGGCACTGGCACTGCTTAATGAGAAAGAAGCAGAAGTGCTCCGCCTGCTGGCAGAAGGCCTTTCTTCCAAAGAAATTGCCTTACAGATGAAAAAAAGCCCGAAAACAATCGATGCCTATCGCCGTCAGATAATGAGTAAAATTAATGTCGACAATCTGGCCGATTTAGTGAAATATGCTATTCGAGAAGGACTGATTTCCCTTGATAATTAAATACGAAACGGTTCGTTTTCAGATATTGAGCCTTTCTTTAGCAAGTAGTTATTTTATCGGAACTGCATATTGAATAATTACCAAATAAACACTGTATCCAAGGAATTACCCCCCCGAAATACAGACTTTTTTGAAGTAATATGAGTAATTTCCTATGAAAGTGATTTCGTAAAAAAGCTTATAATAAGAATAGAATAAGCGTTTGCCGTAATACCGGTATCACGAGCAACTGAATAATAAAATAGTTTTTTGAGTGTGTTTTGTATTGTGAGTACTAAAATCTTATTAGCAGACAACCATAAAATCCTGTGTGAAGGTCTTCGATCTCTGATTCACAGTGAATCGGATATGGAAGTGATAGGAGAGGCCGATAACGGACAGGCTGCCGTCGAACAGGCCCGGGAATTAAATCCTGATGTTGTGGTTATGGATATTAATATGCCGGTTCTGGACGGGATTGAAGCCACCCGGATAATATTAAAAGAAAATCCCAATATTAAAGTCGTCGCGCTGTCGATTAATTCCAGCAAACAATATATATGGGGAATGCTCCAGGCGGGCGCCAGTAGTTATATTCTAAAAGAGAATGCCTTTGAAGACCTCATAAAAGCGATTCAGAGCGTGGTCAACGGTGATACTTATTTCTCCGCAGAAGTTACTGGTTTAGCGAAAAAAGCGTCTAAAGGCAAAACAGCCGGCAAACCCAAGTCCATTTTAAATGACAGGGAGATGGCTGTATTGAAAATGCTTGCCGATGGTAAGTCGTCAAAAGAAATTGCCCTGGAGCTTAATCGAAGCCCCAAGACCGTTGACGCCTGCCGGCGACAGATATTGAGAAAGCTGAAAATTGAGACCATGGCTGATTTGATTAAATACGCTGTTCGAGAAGGTTTGACCTCACTTTGACTTGAGGTGCGAAGAATTACCGGCATAAATCCTTAACCTGTTTTAAATAAAATACTTATCGAAAATCAGCCCTTACGATGGACAGATTCGGGACCTCCTGATATAAAGAAGATATATGAAAAAATTGGTTTATTTGTAATAGCTGTTTTACCACAGATGCTACCGCCAAAAGAAAATTTAATTTTTAGCAAAGTACTTGAATAAATAGCTTTTTGCTATAGTGACATAAAACGCCAATTATGATATATTTAACATATAATTTATTGAAAAACAAGAAATAGGCATGGCATTCGTACCCACCTCTTACCCCGACCGAACAAGCGGGTGTCATGCCTTATTTTTTTGTCTCCGTTTTCTTAATATCTGGTCCAAAACAACAGTGTATGACCGACGTCCTTTTCCTCGATTTCCATAAAATTTCCCAAATGGGGTTATGCGTTTGATAAGATATAACTACCTGGGGAAAAGGTGTAACAGGGATGAGTCTTTTTGGGTATTCTACCCAGGATTTTTATTGCAGAACAGCCTGATGCTGGTGGATAAGGGGCCACTCGTCTTCATGCTCCTGGGCGGTTTCCAGGAACATATCTACAATTTCCGGATCAAACTGTGTACCCGAGCAGGTAAGGATTTCCGCCAGAGTATCTTCCATGGTGCGTGCCAGGCGATGCTGCCGGTCGGAAGTAAGGGCATCAAATGAATTGGCCACTGCCAGGATACGGGCGCCAAAAGTAATTCTGCGTCCTGAAAGGCCGTCCGGATAACCGGTGCCGTCGAAATTCTCATGGTGTTGTTTGATAATCTGTAACTCCTGATGGAATATACCAATAGGCGAGATAATCTGGACACTGGTATTGGGATGCTGCTTGAAAATATGCCACTCTTCCGGAGTTAAGGTAGTGGTCTTTCTCAGAATTGAATTCGGAATACTGATTTTCCCCAGATCATGCAAAAGAGCAGCGTTTTTAATCTGGTCGATCAGTTCCGGGGCAAGCTGCAATTTTTTAGACAGGGCTTCGGCGTAAATCTTGACATTTTCGGCATGATGAGCGATGAAGGGATCTTTGGCGGCCAGGGCCTTACTCAGGGCGGTAATACTGCCAAGAGCCTGAGACCGCATCTGACCTACCAGGGTATTAATTTTACTCTGTAACTGGGTAATATCTTCGGTTTCCTGTTTTTTGAGTTCATCATCGGAATTAACCTGGTCCCAGCGAATAACACGGTTCCGTCCCCGTCGCTTGGCAGTATAAAGAGCGATGTCGGCTCTTTTGACCAAATCAAAGGAATCCAGCGGATTAGACGAATTTGTACTGGCCACTCCCAGACTGGAGGTTATCATGATCGGTTCGGTAGAAATTTTCCAGTCCATATTTTGAATAACATGGCGGAGTTTTTCTCCTGCCTGGACGGCTCTTTCCAGAGGGGTTTCGGGCATTACGATAACAAATTCCTCGCCCCCATAGCGAGCCGCGATATCCAGAGGATATATATTGGATTGGATTATCTTGGCCAATCGTTTCAGAACAATATCGCCACCCAGATGGCCAAAGGTGTCGTTAATACTTTTAAAGTGGTCAATATCAAGCATAATGACGCTTAGAGACGAGCCTTTAATTTTAGCCTGGAGCACTTCTCTTTCCAGAATCTCGTGAAAATGACGGCGATTGGATAAGCCGGTTAACTCATCGGTATTGGCCTGGGCGACCAGTTTTTCCTGGAGTCCAATCATTTGTAATATGATATTGATGCGCGCCTTTAATTCGCCGGGATCAAACGGCTTGGTGATATAGTCAATAGCGCCCATCTCCAGGCCGGCGATTTTGTCTTCGGCGGTGTTTTTGGCAGAGACAAATATTACCGGAATACCTTCCGTGCGAGGTTCTGCCTTGAGTTTTTTACAGGCCTCAAAACCATCCATATCCGGCATCATGATATCCAGGAGAATAACGTCAGGCTCTTCCTTAATGGCTAACTCAATACCATCCCTAGCGTTATCGGCCATTATGGATGTCAGTCCAAGCTGTTGGAGATGAACCCTGAGTAAGGCCAGATTGGTTTTATTATCGTCGATAGCAAGAATTTTTCGTAGTTTTGGTACTTCCATACTTTTCACAGTATCCCTACATTTTAACTCCTCAATGCATAGTGAAAATATCGACTATAATTCCAATCAAGTTGGGAAGTTTTTAATAATTACCTTGGTATCGGGTAATTATCCTATGCATATCTCGAACAATCATAGAGCCGAAGGAGACCGCTGGCGACATAACTGCTT
>JAFGHE010000244.1 GCA_016930295.1 Sedimentisphaerales bacterium | reverse complement strand
TTCGCACTTGGCGGTCAAAAAGTGGATTTTTGACCCCGCCAATGGGGTTGGTCTGTCGCCAAAGGGGTATCATTTCCGTTGCTGGCCGGCGTATATTTTAGGAGGTTTCTGCCGGGGCAGCTCCATCTTCAAATGGTATAGCACCAGCCTCTGATCCTCTTGTGGCTCGGTATATCTCTGCATAAGCAACGTCCGGCCATCCAAAGTCTCAAACGAAACGTCCAGCATCTGGATTCTCGAGATGGTCTCCAGTACCCCCTGACCGGTAAGCCCGCAGGCACTGGATCGCAACCGGTACCGTAAACTCACCCCAAGGCAATAGCTCAAAAACGCTACAAAAATATGGGCATCCACCCTGTCTTCTTTATGATGATAGACCGGACGAATACCCAGGTCGCTTTTAAGCTCCTTAAATGCCTGCTCAACATTACATTGCAGCATGTATTCTTCCCAGAGCTCAGCACCGTTTTTACCTGTCTGATTGGTCCGCAAAAAATAGGTGCCGTCACGAGAGATCATCTCTCGGTATTTACCGGCATCAAATTCATAATCAAACTCTCCTTCTTTCACTCTGGTTTTCTGAGCCGGTAACTTAAGTATGACACACTTACGGCATACCCCTGCCTCGTTTTCCAACACCCCCAGACGTTTCATAAAACGATCATAATCTCGATATTTCCTGAGCTTTTCCAAACCGTCCAGATACCGACGGAGTTTTCTCTGACGTATAGCCCTTTCTTTGGCTTTACGGGATTTACTTCGGGCCAGTATATAACACTCGCCGTCTTTGTCTAGGTGCTTTATACGAACGTTGTCATTAACATCCTGCCAGTCTTTCACGGAAAGTTTCTGCTGGAACTCATCCAGTAATTTACGAGGCGTGCCTACCAGATAGCCAATATCATTATGACGCATATATTCTAAGGTTGCCTCCGTCGGAATACCTCTGTCCATCAGCCATATCCTGTGGGCTTTGCCATACATCGATTCTATCTTGTTCAATAAAGGCTTTAAGGTAACTTTCTCCGAGGTATTACCCTGTAAGACCTCATAATGTATCGGAAAACCATCCGGGGTAACGACCAGTGCTATTAAAACCTGCCGGCAGTCACTTCGGCGGTCTTTGCTGTGACCGAATTTAGCTTTGGGGTTTGCTTGGCATAATCCCTCAAAATAGGTACTGGTTATATCATAAAGCAATATATCATATTCCAGATGGAACATCATTTGCCAGGTATCTTTAAGATAAGAACAAAGCTCTTGTTTATACGGCAATATCTTATCGAGGCAACGATATAACCTGTCTTTTGAAGCTACTTCATAGTCGCAATCCAGTAATACATCCATGGCCGTCTGGGCAAACCAGTGATGATGGACATAAAATTCGGAACCGGGCTTGATGAGGCGGTTTACCGTCAGTAATTTAAGGACTTTGGAATATTCAACCGGTGATTTGGGAGTGTCTATTCTCTCAGACCAGAATCTGTCCAGACCAAGCATCTCCCATATCTGGCAGCCCAGCCAGCAGTCGCCAAAGGACCGGGGGTTCTCCAATTTCATTGCGGAGAGCTTAATGGGTATGGTGTTTACATCCTGACAGATATGGTTGTCCTGGTCGTAAGCAAACAGCGATTTACGAACAGGCTGGTTATCCTCGTTTATTATCTCAATGGATTTTTCCCAGGATTTCTTCTGCGAATCAGATATCTCGCCGAGATAGAGAACCATCTTCTCCACATAACGACCGCGAGATACTTTTCGCTTCTCCGCTATGCTGTAGTAAGTATTATACTTGCCGTTTTTCTTACGCTGGTGCTTCTTCAGGTACATGCCCAAATTGTCGCAGATGAAATTCATCTGGCAATAGGGTAGGTCTGTACCAGAGCTCATATCAACCAACTATCCGCAATTACAGCCTAATATCGCAGAAAAAAATTTTATTTTCCCCATTTTTGGCCGCCAAGTGCGAAATTTGGGTTAAGTGCCAATATCCACTTTTGACGGTGGCATCGTGATAAGATAGTAAAACACCTCTGGAAATCTACAAGCTGGAAGCTTGAGCTACTTTTATAATATTCCTTTGGTACTGGGAATATCTTTAACACGCTGATCAATGGCGATAGCCTGCGCCAGACTGCGACCCAGGGCCTTGAAGATGGCTTCGGCGATGTGGTGGTTGTTGGTGCCGTAGGGAACGTTGATGTGCAGGTTCATCAGGGAATTATTGGAAAAGGCGCGCATGAACTCCTCGACCAGTTCGACGTCAAAATCGCCAATTTTATCCGCGCGGTATTTAACATTATACACGCAGCTCGGACGGCCGCACAGGTCGATGGCAACCTGGGCAAGGCTGTCTTCCATAGGCACAATAGCTGAGCCGAAACGCACAATGCCCCTCTTGTCACCCAGGGCCTGGGTGAGTGCCTGGCCCAGACAGATAGCCACATCCTCCACCGTGTGGTGGGCGTCAACGTGCAGATCGCCTTTGGCACACAATTTAATATCCATCAGCCCGTGACGTGCCAGGTGGCATAACATGTGGTCAAAAAAGCCCAGCCCTGTATCGATCTCATACCGGCCGGAACCGTCCAGCTTGAGTTCCAGTTCGATCTGGGTCTCCTTGGTATTTCGCTCTATCGTACTGGTTCGTTCTGCCATTTTCAGGTTCTCCTGTCCGTTTCCTTAATCAAACAACGCGCTGAGAGTTCACGCTTTAGCGTGTTCTTATATTATCCCGACTATTCATTTTATTACAAGCTAAAGCTTGAACTCTCAGCACTTTTTTCGCAACCGCTACTATTTTAATATGTCCTGTAAGGCGCTCAGCAGGGCATCGTTCTGCTCGGCGGAACCCACCGAAATACGCAGTCTGTCCTGAAGGCCTTCTATATCAAAATATCGTATATATATGTTGTGTTGGGTGAGTTTTTCATGAATTTCCCGGGCCGCCAGACGCTTGGTGCGGGCCAGCAGGAAATTGGTGTGGCTCTCCGGCACATCAAAGCCCAGGGCTCTGAGTTCGTGGGTCAGGCGGTCACGCTGAATCTTGATCTTTTTAACATTCTGGCGGAAATAGTCCTGGTCTGCCAGGGCCGCGGTCGCCACCGCCTGGGTTGCCACGTTGACATTATAGGAGTCCTTGACCTTGATCATGGCCTCAATGATACGCGGGGCGCCTAATCCGTACCCAAACCGCATCCCGGCCAGCGAATACCCCTTACTCATACTCCGCAGGATAATGATATTATTGAATCGCTTCAGTAGTCGTACACAATTATCCTCGGAAAAATCTACATACGCTTCATCGATGGCCAGCACCCCGTCTATTTCCTCGGCCAGATCAGCTATATCCTCTATCGAAATAAATGTCGCCGTAGGGGCGTTCGGATTACACAGGATGGTCAGGGCTGCCCCGGTATCAGCCAGTTTGGCCGGCAGGGAATAATCAGCCGGAAACGGCGTCTCGATTTTAGGACAATCCTGGATGGTCGCCAGCACCGGATACAGTGAATAGCTCAGGACCGGATAGGCCAGCGGCCGGCCACTGTCACAGCAGCACCGCACCAGCATAGTGAGCAGCTCATCCGCTCCGTTGCCGCCTATGATCATCTCCGGCTCAACTCCATGGAGCCGCGCAGCTACTTCACGAAACTTATCCCAGAAAACACGCGGATAACGCTGCATGTCAAGGGCACTCAGTTTACCCAGTGCCTCAAATACCCTCGGCGAAGGTGCATACGGATTTTCATTGGTATTAAGCTTTATAGCCGCCGGATCGGAAGGCTGAAACCCGGGCGTGTAGCCCTCCATATTTTCTATATTGTCACGAAAATTGTACTTCACAAAACCACTCCCGGGCTATAACATGCTTAAGCTTCGCTATCGCTTCGCGTAAGCATGCCACCCTTGTTGATACGTATGGTTACTGATTTAGCGTGCGCGCCAAGCCCTTCGATATCGGCGATACGGGTAATAGACTCTCCCGCCTGACGCAATCCCTGCTCATCGTAGCTGATAATGCTTGACTGCTTTAAAAAGTTATTGACATTCAGGGCACTGAAGAACCGGGCGGACCCGCCCGTAGGCAGCGTATGAGACGGCCCGGCAAAATAGTCGCCCGTCGCCACCGGGGTATAATCCCCGATAAAGATCGCCCCGGCATTAATAATTCGCTCGGCTATCATATCGCACTGCTTACATTGCACCTGCAAATGCTCGGCCGCAAATTCGTTGGCCAGTTCAACCGCCTCGTCCAGATCCCGGGTCACCACGGCCAGGGAATACTGGTTTACATAATCACGCGTCTCCTCCATACGGGCCAGAGCTTCCAGTTGGATATCCATCTGAGACACTACGGCAGAGGCCAATGACTGCGAATCAGTAATCAAAATCGCACTGCCCGGCGCATGCTCGGCCTGGCTGAGCATATCCGCGGTTATCCATTCAGGATTGGCCGTCTCGTCGGCAATAATCAAAACTTCACTCGGCCCGGCGAAACTGTCCATATCCACCAGCCCGTAAACTTCCTTCTTGGCCAACTGCCCCCACCAGTTACTCGGCCCGACAATCTTATCCACTTTCCTGATATGCTCCGTGCCAAACGCCAGGGCCGCCACTCCCTGGGCACCGCTGACCCGATAGACATCCGTCACCTTTAATTCATAACACAGCCCCAATACGACCGGATGAATCGTACCCTCGTAACTGGGCGAACTGATAATCGCAATTTCCTCCACCCCCGCTACCTGGGCAGGCACCACAGTCATAATCACCGTGGAGACCAAAGGAGCCGATGCACCGGGTATACAGACACCTACCCGCTGAACCGGCCGATAGCGCAGGCCCAGGCGCACCCCTTTTTCCGTCCAGTCCGCCAGGGATTGAACCTTGATCTTCTCCTGGTAACGCCTGACATTCTCTATGGACTGGCGCAAGGCCGTCAGTAACTGGCCGTCAAGCTGCTCATGGGCCCGGCCAAGTTGCTCCTCGGTAATCCGGAACTGACCCGGCTGCAAACGGACCTTATCATAAGCCGCGGTCAACTCCGCCACCGCCGTGTCCCGGCCCTGACGCACCTTGGCCACAATCTCGCGCACCCGCGCCAGACGGTCCGTATTCCCCAGAAGTTCGCCTTCCAGAGACAATTTCCCACGCAGCCCCCGCCACTGCTGCTTAAAATCCGGATCCGTGGTATTTATAACATTCAATACAGGCATAACTTAAACTTCCAAAAATCTAACGCTTCTACAAAATACTTTAATCCCACCAGAGGATCAGGATCCCCTCCCGTATCAAGTCTCTTTTCATTATTTCCACTCCAAAGTCTTCCGATTCAAAATCTATGCCTTCCGCCAGTTCCAGCATTTCCTCGGGTACCTCCTCACCTATATCATCAGACGCATCGATAAATTCCCCCAGACAACCATATCCCTGATCAATAGTATCCGGGCAAAAAGAATAGACGTCCTCACAAAAACTCTCTAAATCCTCCGGCAGTTTCTGAAAGGTAATCCTGAGACCGTCCCGCTTGATTTCATCGATGGTAAACTGACTGATCCCGGCCCACAACCTCAGTTTATCAATAATATCTTCCGGTGATACGCCAAAGTTCACTCCATGCGTACCTTCTTCCCTGATTTTCTCTTCCGCTTCCTTTAAATTCATAAATTTATCCTTAATTACTGCGTCAGACACAGACAACCACTCCATTATATCCAGCCCCCATCCCCCGTCAATCCCTAATCCCCCCTCCCTTTGAAATACAGGCGCCGATACTACTATTCAAAAGCCACCTGTAACGATTTATCCTTTTTACTGAGAGTCACTTTCCGGCTCTTACCGTTCGAGGTGATCTGATAATCGCCATAAAATGCCCGGGCCTTGATGACCCCTCGGCTGTCCGCCTTATCGGAAATATCAGTCCACCACTGGTTATAGACCAGGTCCCGATACGCCATGGCCTGCGGGGTGACACTCCAGTCTTTTTTCCACATCGCCGAGTGAGGCTGCCAGTGGTCACCCTCCCAGAAACCCCAAATCAGGATCGCTTCAACACCGGGATGGGCAAAGTAAATCGGAAAAAGCTTTTTAAGTTCGGCTACCCGTGTCTCTTCGTCATTAAACATGAACAGACATTCCGTGATCTTAATCGGCAGATTAAACTGAGCGAGCCGGTCGAGAGTCTTCTGAACATGAGTGCCCGGCGTGATCGTCGGCTCGGCATAGGCCAGGTGCGCCTGGCAGCCAATCCCGCCGATGGGAACACCGCTGGCCAGCAGGTTTTCAATTTGTACTGTATACGCATGGGCATTGTACCCCATATCCAGAACGCCATAATCATTGACATACAGCGTAGCGTCCGGATTACCCGCCTTGGCTATCCAGGCCATTTCATTAATGATGCCATAACCCAGACGGCGGCGGAAAAAGTCGTTATGAATCATTTCATTGTTCAGGTCAAACTCCTCGATACGCCCCTTAAAGTGCCGTGTCACACCGAGCCCCCGCCGGACAACCGCACCGCGGAGCTCGTCGTTATTCAGTGCTTTCAGCCAGGGCATAATAAGTTCATCCATGTCCCAGAATATACAGTGACCCCGCATGGGAATGTTGCGCTCATGACAAAGCTCCCATATCCGGTCCGCCGTATAATAATCGACCACCTTATACTCCTTTTCGCAGTCATACCATTTCAAGGCGTTTTCATGCACCGCGTAGTTGAAATTCTCCTCCAGAACTTTCAGATACTTCTCTCTATCGTCGGCGGACATGGCCTTGGGGTCTTTTTCCGCCAGGGAATCAGGTATGGCGGTCCCGAATAGAAATTCATGACGCACCTGTTCAATCCTGACCTCAGCGCCCGGCCTGGTCTTGATGACAATGTCACCCATGCGGATATCGGCAATCCGGGCCCCAACAGCCTCCGGCGTCAGCGCGCCCAATACCTCATCCTGGCCAAAACAAACAGAAATAACAAGTGTTATTATGAAAAAAAACAATACCATTGATAACAGACTCATAATATACGCTCCTTTATATGGCGGACTGTTTCTTTCTGAAAATCATTCGATTGGGAAGTTAATATATCATAAAAACAAATAAATCTAAAATATTATCTTATCCTCTACTTCTTCTCGTCATCATTAGTAATCTTTCTCGCCTGCGATTCTCCCCGGAAGCGCAGGATCCATGTATGGGAGCCGTTGGCGGTTGATGGTATCGCACAGAGCAATTGTAACAGACGCCGAT
>JAFGHE010000243.1 GCA_016930295.1 Sedimentisphaerales bacterium | reverse complement strand
TATGCAGTCCTGGCTCATGAAGAATTAATCCTATTCCTTCTGTTCTTTGGTTTCCTCCTGGTTAGTATCCGAATCGGAATCCTGCGCCTGTGGTTTTTCCTCATCGGCGGCAATCGGCTCCTGCTGACCGGCCTGTTCCTGTGTACCTTCTGATTCTTCCTCTCCGGGGAGCGCGGCCGTCTCCGGCTGTTCGGCTGCAGGAGCAGCAGGTTCCGACACGGCCGGTTTCCTTTCCCTGGCAGCAGGTGCGGGAGTTGTAAGCTGTTCATCAACCAGTTGTAAAATAGCTAATTTTCCGTTATCACCAATACGTCTGAGGGGCAGCCGGATAATACGGGTATAACCACCCGGACGATCGGCAAAACGGGGAGCAATTTCATCAAAGAGCTTTTTAATGACCGATCCGACTTTAACCGGTTCGCCATTTTCCTGTTTACAGATATCTCTGTCCTGTAAGAGGGCAATAGCCCGGCGCCTGGCATGCAAGGAACCTTTTCGTGCCAGGGTGATAAGTTTTTCTGCAAATGGGCGTACAAATTTTGCTTTTTCAATCGTGGTCGAGATAGTACCATGCTCGAACAACGAAGCTGCTAAATTACGCCGGAGTGCCTTCCGATGGGCACTGGTTCTACCTAAATGTCTTCCTGAAACCTGATGTCGCATATTTAAATCCTTAGTTACATCTCCTCATAAGTTTAAAAAACTTAATCCTTTGTGCTATGCCATTAATCTTTACCTGATCCAATTTCAAAGCCCAAATCGGCCAATTTTCGTTTTACTTCCCGAAGACTTGTTTTTCCAAAACTACGCAAGGCCAGCAATTCACTTTCACTCATATCCGCCAACTGCCCCACGGTTTCAATTTTGGCCATTTCCAGACAATTACTCGCCCTCACCGACAAATCCAGTTCTGAAATCGGCATGGCTCGATTGCTCAGCAGTTCTTCGTCTTCGTCAGGCTGAACTTCTTTAACCTGTTCGAGATTCTGATCCGTAAATTCTTCCCCTATTTCGAAATAGCTTACAAAGGGATTAAGATGTTTACGTAATATTTTTGCGGACTCCACTAAAGCCATTTCCGGTCCGATCGTGCCATTGGTCCAGATTTCCATGATAAGCCGATCATAGTTAATACGCTGACCCACACGGGTTTCCTCGGTTTTATATCGAACCCGAACCACGGGTGAGAAAATCGCATCGACCGGAATCACACCATGTTCCTGCTCCAGAATCTCAGTCTCCTCACTGAGGGCAGGAACATAGCCGCGGCCGTGCTGTACCGTCATTTCCATGGAAAACTCTATATCTTCAGTCAATGTGGCAATCACGTGTTCTTTGTTAATAATCTCAATGGCAGGATCGGCCTGAATATCCCCTGCCTTAACAATACCGGCCTTATTAACATTGATACGCATGATCTTGGAGTCGTTCGACTCTAATTTGACGACCAGGGATTTTATATTCAAAACGATATCCGTGATGTCCTCAACAACGCCGGGTAAAGAGGTAAATTCATGATCAGCTCCCTTGATTTTAAAGGAAGTTACGGCGCTGCCTTCCAGGGAAGACAGAAGTATCCTGCGCAAGCTATTTCCCACGGTAGTACCGAATCCTCTTTCAAAAGGTTCGATATAAAGCCGGCCGTAAGTATCCGTGGATACTTCATTATCCATTTTTACCAGTGTAGGTAACTCAAGTCCACGCCACCTTATACGCATTTTTTTTGGCCTCCAAATCTACCGTAATCACTATCAGCTATTCCATCTCGGACGATACTATCAGTCGTCAGAGGCCATAATGGTAAGCTTTCTTTTGATTACGAGTTAAATCAGGAAAATCTTTCCGTTTACATTACACCTTACAGATGCTCATTATTTCCAAATATCACAATACGATATTACTATTTATCGAGAACAGAATTCGACTACCAGTTGTTCTTCTACAGGGATTTGCACATCATCGCGCGTCGGTAAAGCCACGATCACACCTGACATTGTCGCTGCATCGACCTGGAGCCAGGTTTGCAAAGACACGCCGCCTTCTGTCTCCAGGTAACTTTTGACTAATTTCTTGGTTTTATCAGCCGCCTTAAGGCTTATTTTGTCACCCTGTCTGACCAAATAGCTGGGGACATCGACTTTTCTGCCATTGACATGAATATGTCCATGCGCAATGATCTGGCGTGCCTTCTTACGGGAGGAAGCAAAATTCAATTTATAAATCACATTATCAAGACGCCTTTCGAGCAATCCCAATAATTCTTCCCCGGTATTACCCTGCATACGAACCGCCCTTTTGTAATAGCTTCTGAACTGATTCTCCAGAACGCCATAATAGCGCTTTACCTTTTGCTTTTCACGGAGATGGATTCCATAATCACTGGAACGTCCCCGGCGCCAGGACGCCATTCCTGGGGGTTTATTACGATCCTGCCGTTCTACAGGGCATTTTGCGGTTTCACAGCGCAAGCCCTTTAAAAACAGCTTCATACCTTCGCGCCGGCACATCCGGCAAACTGGTCCTAAAGTTCTACCCATGTATTTAATTAACTCCTAACTGTTTTAGTTTTTAAAAAGTAGTACATCAATTAATGTCTATAAATACCAATACGTTTTTTGTATAATAGAATGTTTCCGTATCCTGAGGTTTTAGACTCTCCTTCTTTTTTTCGGTCGGCAGCCATTATGAGGTAAGGGAGTAACATCTTCAATAGATGAAATTCTCAATCCCGCGGATTGCAGGGCGGTAATGGCAGATTCACGTCCGGAGCCGGCGCCCTTGACCCGGACTTCAATTTCGACCACGCCATATTTTTTGGCCATGTTAGCGCATTTTTCTGCCGCCTGCTGGGCGGCAAAGGGTGTACTTTTGCGTGACCCTTTAAATCCGATAGTGCCGGCAGAATCCCAGCACAAGGTATCACCATTAACATCGGTTATGGTTATCAAGGTATTATTAAAGGATGCCTTGATATGGGCAATGGCCTTGCCCACATGCCGCCGTATTCTTTTTTTACCTGTTTTTCTTCTTGCCATATAGTTTTCCTGCAATCATTCCATTTATTTTTTAATTACCGGCTGTTGCTGAGTCAATAGCATTGGGTTCACTTAATGAAATAACACCGGTTAAATACAAATTCCAATACACTTTAATGAACACCTGCCTGTTCTCACTTTACCTGATTAAGTTATCAACCTCTCATTTCTTTGACACCCTTCTTGCCGGCAACCGTCTTGCGCGGCCCCTTACGTGTTCGAGCATTACTCTGGGTACTTTGACCCCGCACCGGCAGTCCCCGGCGATGACGCAAACCCCGATAACAGGCGATTTCTTTCAGCCGGGCTATATTCTGGCCCACCTGGCGTCTCAGTTGACCTTCAACGACATAATTACGATCCAGAATACCACTGATCCGACTCAATTCATCGTCGGTGAGTTCCTTGGCTTTGATCGTATCGTTGATCTGCGCTTCCTTAAGAATCTGCTTCGATAAATGGGGACCAATGCCATGAATATAGGTTAAGGCCACCCACACCTGTTTATCATTGGGAACATCAATACCGGCTATACGGGGCATATTCGCACCTCTCTATTTTCCTTGTCTCTGCTTGTGACGCGGATTTGATGAGCATATCACGCGGACCACGCCTTTTCTTTTTATAATCTTACAATTTTCACATATACGTTTTACAGAACTACGAACTTTCATAATAAACCTATCTTTTTTTCAGTATCACTTCCGCAGCACGATACGTCCGCGGGCCAAATCATAAGGGCTTATTTCCACCGTAACGGTATCTCCCGGCAGAATCCTGATAAAATTCATTCGCATTTTTCCGGAAACATGAGCAAGTATTTCGTGGCCATTATCCAACTCCACTTTAAATACGGCGTTAGGTAATGCCTCAAGCACTTTGGCATCCACCTTAATCGCTTCACGCTTGCTCATCCGGGATATCCTTACAATTTACAAATAAACACTATACTCTATGTATTCTCTTCTAATCCGGTTTTGTCATTATCTCGGCACCATTGGCCGTAATTGCCAGAGTGTGCTCAAAGTGAGCTGACGGCCTGCCATCCGCCGTAACCACGGTCCAACCATCAGGTTGCAC
>JAFGHE010000242.1 GCA_016930295.1 Sedimentisphaerales bacterium | reverse complement strand
CCGTGTGCATCCAGTTGCTGAAAATAATCGGCCCGGCTGTCTTTGTTGGTATCAAACCAAAGCACCTTGCGGCCGTTACTGGTGATTTGAATACGCATGGGACGCTGGGGAAACTGCGGTACCGATTTACATCCTATTAAAAATGTAATAAGAAAAAATACAAATATATGTTTAAGGGGTAAGTGATTTTTCATTTTTGTTCTGATAGAACCTTTATGCATTTTACTTTTTTTATTACCCATCGCCACTCACAATTTATTGCATCTGGGTAACGGTTGCCAACTGGTCATGTGGTCTGAGTAATTTAAAGTGTTCTTTCCCCACCAGGGCGGCCAGGCGGCGACAGAACTCCGTGTCCGGACGAACCGAATCCTGGATCTGCATGACCACACGCAGGTCCTGACTGGTCACCACCTGGATATAGACGGGACAGCGACCCGGATGCCCCAGACATAAATTCTTGAATTGTTCCAGAGTGGCGGTGTTTAACTCATTTTCAAACTGCACGTAAACGGCATGAGTTAATTCCTCAGCGGCACGGGTCATGTCATAGACCTGATTCACGCGAATGGAAGGCTCTTCCCGGCGGAAATCCACCAGCCCGCGCAGAAAAACCATTTTATCCGGCTGTATCAGGTCTTCATACAACGCCAGGCTGTCCGGGAATATCACCCCGTCCACCGTCCCGTTCAGATCCTCCAGCGTAAACATGGCCATGCGAGCGCCGGCCCCGCGCCCGTTTTTCGTGACACAGAATCGTACCCGCGTGATAATACCACCGATAATAACCTCCGCATTCGCGCCCTTATCACCCAGCGTATTGCTATGAGCCGTACTGTAATAATGAATCTGCTCGGCGTGGGCAGAAAGCGGATGATCGGTAACGTACAATCCCAATACTTCCTTTTCATATTGTAACAGGAGCGGCTGCGGCCAGGGATTCACGTCCGGAAGCCTTACCGCCTCGTCACGCAACTCGTCATCGCTTTCAAACGTTTCAAAAAAGTTTAGCTGCCCCTGCTTTTTATCCTGTTGATATTTGGTCCCGATGGCATGGGCTTCATCCAGCACCGCAGTCAACTGGGCGCGGGAACCGCCCAGAGAATCCAGGGCCCCGGCCTTGATGAGCGATTCCAGAGCGCCCCGGTTCACAATCGAGTTATCGATGTGCCGGCATAACTGGAAAATATCAGTAAACCGGCCCACCTCATTACGAGCCCGGATGATTTCCGCCACCGCTCTGGACCCGACTCCCTTTACCGCTTCCAGCCCGAACCGAATACACTCTCCTCGAGGAATATTATCATAAATGACCGTGAAATCGGCAAAACATTCGTTAATATCCGGCGGCAGAACCTTAATGCCCATCTGACGACATTCCTCGATATAGTCAGCCACTTTATCCTTGGATGACATTTCAAATGTCAGTAATGCCGCCATAAACTCGGTGGGATAGTAGGTCTTGAAATAGGCCGTCTGAAAAGCCAGGATAGCATACTGGGTGGAATGGCTTTTATTGAACCCATAGCCGGCAAAACGCTGGATGAGCTCAAACAGCTCCATCGCCTTTTCGCGCGTGATACCGTTTGCCACACACCCTTCAATGAAATTATCAGATTCCGCCTTGATGATATCATGCTTCTTCTTGCCAATGGCCTTAATCAGCCGATAAGCCCGGGCCAGGGGCAGGTTTCCCAACCCATTCAGAATCTGCATGACCTGCTCCTGATATACCATGATGCCATAGGTCTCATTGAGCACCTTTTTCATTTTAGGATGCGGAACCGTCCATTTCTGGCCGTGCTTGCGGCTGTTATAATCCGGAATGAGTGTCATCGGCCCGGGCCGATACAGGGCATTGGCCGCGATGAGGTCTTCAATCCGGTCCGGACGCATATTCTGTAACAAGTCGCGCATCCCGGCCGATTCAAACTGAAAGATACCCTTGGTCCGGCCCTGTGCAAATAATTGTAACACCTTCTCATCAGTCAGATCAATATCGTTCAGATCGATATCCACTTTCCTGCCGAGTTTGACCAGCTCGCGGGCCCGCTCAATCGTGGTCAGGGTACGCAATCCCAGGAAATCCATTTTCAACAGTCCCACCTTCTCTACGGTGGGCCCGTCATATTGGGTGATAACTTCATCGGAGTCGGCCGCTTTGTATAAGGGAAGAAAATTATCGAGCGGCTTGTCGGCAATCACCACACCGGCGGCATGGACCGAAGCATGACGAGCCAGACCTTCCAGACGCTTGCCAATCTCGATAACCTCGTGAACTTTTTCATCGGTTTTATACCATTCTTTTAGTTTCGGGACCTGTTCCAGAGCATCTTCCAGAGTTATCCCCAGGGTCTCCGGCACCAGCTTGGCCAACTGGTCCGCCTGGACCAGGGGGACATTCAGAACCCGGCACACATCCCGGATCACGGCCCGGGCCTTCATGGTCCCGAAGGTTATAATCTGGGCGACATGCCCGTATTTTCCCCGCACATAATCGATGACCTGTGCCCGGCCGTTCTGGCAGATATCAATATCAATATCCGGCATCTCATTGCGTTCCGGATCCATGAACCTTTCAAACAGCAGCCCGTAACGCAGCGGGTCAACATTGGAGATTCCCAGGGCGTAACCCACCAGGGTACCCACTCCGCTGCCACGCGGATTGGTGGGGATCCCGTTCTCGCGCGCATAACGTACCACATCCCACACGATCAGGAAGTAACTGGAAAAGTTTTTACCTTCGATAACCTCCAGTTCCCGGTAAAGACGCTCCTTGATCTGGCTGGTCATACGCCCGTAACGTTTTTTTATACCCTCCAGGCAGAGCTCCTCAATAAATTTATTGGGATTTTTACCCGCCGGCGGTGTGAATACCGGGGCATGACGGCTATTGAAATCAAGCTCTACATTACATTGCCGGGCGATAAAAGTGGTATTGTCACAGGCCTGGGGCCATTGGGAAAATGTCTGGCGCATCTGCTCCGGACTTTTTAAAAACAAGTCCGGCGGATACCTCATACGTTTTTCGTCGTCGATCAGCTTGCCCGTGCTGATACAGGTCAGTGCCTCATGAGCGCGATAATCGTCAGCCCTGAGGAAATGAACATCATTGGTAGCCACAATCCCGGCCCCAACCTGATGGGCCAGGTCCACCAGCATCGGCGTAACTGAATTCTGGTCCGGTGTGTGCCACTGGATCTCGATGAAAAACCGATCCTCACCAAAAAGCTTAAGATAATACTCGGCCGCCTCCCGCGCCTGGGTTACCTGGCCCGAACCTAAAAGAGCGGGTATCTCACCACTCAGACAGGCGGAAGTACAGATCAAACCTTCATGATAGTACTCCAGTACTTCCCGGTCGATCCGGGGCCGGTAGTAAAAACCCTCCAGATAACCGATACTGGCCAGTTTTAAAAGATTCTGATACCCCTGCTTATTAGCCGCCAGCAGGATAAGATGATAACTGGCCTCTTTTATACCTCGGGCTTCACGCTGGCTGCGCGAGCCGGGCGCTATATACGCTTCAATCCCCAGTATGGGTTTTATCCCCTGCTTCAGAGCAGCCTGATAAAAAGCAATGGCCCCGAACATATTACCATGATCGGTAAGGGCAACGGTATCCATGCCCAGTTCCTTACAGGTTGATACCAGCTTCTTGATGGAAGCCGCACCATCCAGCAGACTGTATTCCGAATGAACATGTAAATGCGTGAAACCTGTATCGTCCATGTTAAATTGCATTTCCTTCTGAATTTGTAAACGACAACTTGAATTTGATTATATCTTTAATTCATTTAAATACCAGCATGAATTTTCATCCTGCAGGCCAAACAAAGTCTTGGGGATACCTGTACCGGAAAATCTGTTAGATTCACAAAACTAACAGGCGGAGGTTTCGTGTAAAACAAGTAAACTACACAGGTTAAAACTATAAAATATGAAAAGATAAATTTATTTATTACGGACAAGGTCGCTGATGTCCTGCTGAGCACATGGCGAGTTATAAAGTAATACCAGAGTGTTCTTGTGAGAATAGAGGCTTGCCACCTGCTCAATCAGTTCGTCCCGGACCACAACCAGAATAACTCCGGATGCCTCACTCATCAGGGCTTCCAGCGAATTTCGCCAACCACGACCCTCCAGTTCCAGTGGCCCGAATTCATCCACTATGACTAAATCCGACCGGCAGGTGGCCGGGGCCGTTAAAATTTTTATACCGGCTTCCAACCCGGCCCGGCTCAGGAAAAACTTACCCGTGTTCTCCGCCGAATCCGGCATTTCATGGTTCCGGGCCAAAGGGGTCTTCACTCTGGTGGCAAAATCCAGCAGGTCAAAACCAACCAATTCTGAATCTTCATAGATGGAAACACTTAAAAATCCGGCTACCCTGAATCCCTGTGCCTGGATAAAGTCCGCCAGCCCCGCGGCCGCTGAGGTCTTGCCACTGTGTTTGGGACCTCTCCAGAAAATGACTTGTGTATTTGCCGGAAACATGTTCTCTTAAAAAAAGCCCCCTGAAAAATCAGGAGGCTCGAAATATTTTCATTTTAATTATTGTTGCATGTTCATGGTTATTGAATTTTCAACACCAGGGTTGCAATACCGAATATCCATAAGGCCGTGGTTATTAATGATGTGCCACCCGAAACCAACTGCGGTTGAAAATTAAACGGCCGGGCAAATCTGGCTTTAATCTTTTCACCAAAATGATATGCCACAGGGACCAGGATAGCGCAGCTTACCGCAGCCATGGTACCGCTAATGAGAATATATTGTAATAGTTTGGACAAGCCGCCCTGCACCCAGTGCTCATAGCGGAAGATATAGGTAATCATCACGCCAAAAGCGATATAGCCGGCATACACAGTTAAGACCGCACTTAAGGACCGGTTTTTGATATTCAGAATACCAAAGAATAAATCATAACACATCCCGGTCATCAGAATACCCAGCAGGTGACAGGCAAAAAACGGAGCATTGAAAAACTTATAAATCATTGCAAAAGCAGCGATTAGCGTAGCCATGCCCGCCTGGGGAAAATAAACTCGTCCGATGCTTAATATGATTAGTCCAATCACGGTCAGCGGAACCGAGGCATGAGGAATATCAGCCGTATATAGATAATTCCCCAGGAGCGCCTCGGATAGTCCCCAGAGTCCGCCAAAAAACAAGATGGCCATAATTCTATCTTTCATTATCTGAACTCCTTAATTCCAGAACTTGCCAGGATTTTTGGTTATAATATCCAAAATCCCGTGATTGTGAAGCAATTTTTTGAAGTTAAAGGTCAAAACCGATAAAAAACATTATTATTGCTTCATTCATGGATTACAATCGCTGCTTTTTACGGAAAAATATGGCACTACCTGTTAGTAACAGGATCATACTGCCCGGCTCCGGCACCATATCCGCCGAGGTCAGGGTCAGCATCTGGTAATAGTCCCAGCCGCTGCTCGTATTGGTGTACTGCTCGATTATCCCTGATACCGACAGCAATTCAGCGCCAAGGCTGATATAAGAATGGTACGGACCCCCGGCATCGATATTCATATAATCGGCCGCCCAGCAGTCAAAACCCAGATCATTCTCCAGCACATAATTATCACCCGCCTTACCCAGATCCATGCCGGTAACGGTAACATCCTCGACCAGCAGGTACATGGCTTCATATCTTTCCGCGACGTGGTCTGATACGAACCATCCCGCTGTGGGCGCATCCTGATAAAGAGGAGCCGCAATATCGTCCGGACTGACCAGCAGAGGGGCAGGCAGGCTGTTGCCGGAACTGTCCACGCTAAAACCGCCGGTCGTGTCGTCAAAAACCAGTTGGGTATTGCCCCGATACTCCTCTACCAGGATGTCCGAAAAAGAGACCCAGTCACCCAGGGTGACATTGCTGAATAAATCAAAATTCTCGGTAAAGTCCTTGACCACCAGACCGCCCCAGCCATCCGAATAGGCGGGATTATAGAGTGTAAGCTTCTTATTAAAGCCGTCGTATTTATGGATCACGACTCCGCCGGTACAGTCCAGTACCACATCGGCATAATCACTGGCGCCGTCGCCATTCGCAGTGTACTGAATATCATAAATGGAATAAGGCTGAGCCTGAATCCTATCGGGATTGAAAACGAACAGGGCCAAAATTAAGATTAGATAATAAACTGACTTCTTTTTCATGATTTAATTTTCCTTTCCTGTTAAAATAATTAACTAAATAAAACACCACCAAAAAACAAATTCTAATCTGAGCCATTCAGTCTGATTTCATACTTTTCCCTCCATTAATTTTATCGTTTACCCTTCAGCCAATATTTGGCAACTATGGCGAAATCATCGCCGTTAACCATACCCGGCGACTCATCCCGCGTCAGGTCAGACCCGCCGCACCAGTTGGGGTCTGTACAATCCTGTGCGAGCCAGTACCCACAGAACGCCTCAAGGTCACCAAGGTCCACATCGCAGTCGTCATCGAGGTCGGCCGTCTGCTCAATGGTGAACGACTCAGTAGAAATACTCAGTAGTTGATAATAGTCCCAGCCGTTGTCCGGCCGGGTGTATTGCTCCAGAATCCCCTCCACCCGGCAAAATGCCTGGCCCATGGTTACATAATCATGATAATCACTGGTTGGGGGAATATCTATATTAAGATAATCCGCCGCCCAGCAACCGATATTCGGGTCGTCCGTTGCCTGCAATACATAATTATCACGTGCCTTGCCCAGGTCCATCTCCGCCACCATGACCCGGTCAATAATTAACTTCATATGTTCATATCTTTCCGCACTATGGTCCGTGACATACCATTCGCCCACCGGCCCTTCCACCGGAGAAGCAATGTCATTGGGATCGATATACAGCGACTCAGGCAAGGGATTATTATGGCTGACGATCGTGTACGACGGATTATAAGCGGTTTGATATTGCAGGGTGGTGTTGCCGACAAATTCCTCCACCAACACATTCTGCACCGTAACCCAGTCCCCTACCGCCACGGCATTATACATATCAAACGGATACATCCAGTCTTTAACCTGTATAGCGCCCCAGGCGTCGGGATTATTGGGATCCTGAATAGTAAACTTCGGCCGATACCCCGGAAACTTCTGCGTAACAACCCCCCCACTACAATCCACTACCTGACCCGCCCACGGACTGCCCCCGTCGGCTGCCGTGGTATACTGAAGTTCATAAATTGTCCTTGGCTGAGCCAGAACAGACGGGCAATAAAACATAAAACAAAGTATTAAAAATAAAAGTATCTTTTTCATTTTGTATGGGCAACCCTCTGTACTCGCCCATCGTCTTCTTAGCTCCGAAGGAGCGAAAGTACTTAGCCGGGCGGCGTAAGCCCCCGGTAGTAATGATACTTTCTTCAAGCCCCGAAGGGGCGAAAGAAATTCACATTGCATAGTAATTAAATCACTCATTTTTTTGTCAGCTCGTTTTTAAAACTTAAGTTCTTCCATCATATCAGATGCTCAAGCTACCTATACGGATACCAGTTTATATCACCCCGGGGCGGAACCTCCAGGTCCTCAGGCCAGTCCTCTTTCCACACGGTTTCCGTCCATTCCACATGAGAATCACAAAACAAAATGGAACCGCCCAGCGCGTCGCCTCTTTTGGCATGGCGCGCGCTGAATGCCTTGGGGTAGCTGCCGCAGTATTTACCGGCAGAAGAATTCATTTTATCACCGCCATACCCGCGCCGCGGATCAAGCAATTGATCAAACAATAAAATGACCCGCGCCGGCTGCTGAATCAAGGTGCTCTTTAAAAAAGAGGGCATAGTATTGCCGGTCGGGTCATTATGCGGGGACCAGCAGTTTTCATCCAGTTCCAAACACGAGTTCATGGCATAGGAAAAAAAACCGTCCCGCAACGGATAATAGTCATAGAGGTTCTCAGGAGCGAGCTTGGCCGCCGGGCATTGAAAAATGGTGTCCACCCCCGGCTTCTCCCAGCGCCCATATTCACGCCAGGGCTTCAGGTCCATCAGCGGCGGGAGCATGTCCACCCACCCGAACTCGTCCGCGGCGCCGTTCCCCCGGTCCAGACCGTCAATGTGAGGATAACAATCCTTATTCTCATTAGCGTACGCGGCAAACGCCAGACCCCATTGCTTCAAACGCATCTGACAGAGTGTCTGCTTACCCGCTGCCCGGGCCCGGTTCAGCGCCGGCATCAAAATGGCCACCAACAGGGAAATGATCCCCATCACCACCAGCAACTCAATCAGGGTAAATCCACCTACCCGGCTCATCCTGCCTGCTTGCCAGCCAAATTTTTCATAGTCATCTGACAGCATAATTCTTATAAATCTATCTTTCATATATACTTAAGTTCATAAAGCAACCGTTATGTTCGGACAAACATAACGAAATTTATTATAATAATCAAGCAAAAAATCTGGTATGACTATACGTATAGCTATGACAAAACCTGCAATCCATAAATCGACCCGGGAATACATCAGCAGCCCGCGCGTGGCCCAGGGCTACGACTGCTTCTTCGCCGGCAGCAACCTCTTTGCCCTGGACACCATTATGCTGGAGCGATGGTTCGACCGGCCCGGGCGCCTGCTGGACCTCGGCTGCGGCACCGGCCGGCACATCATTCAGTTCGCCCAGTCAGGCTTTGACGTCGTAGGTGTCGATCTCTCCGACCATATGCTCAAGGAGGTAAAACAAAAATTACTCCAGAACAATCTGCAGGCCACCTTAATCCAGACCAATCTATGCGACCTGCCCATAACAACCGATCCCATGCAGAACACTTTACAGCCATACTCCTTCGACTATGCCCTCTGCATGTTCAGCACCCTCGGTTTGATCCACGGCCATGAAAACCGCCTGGCCTTTCTCCGCAGTGTCAATAAACTCCTCAGACCCGGCGGCCAGTTTGCCCTGCACGTTCACAACAAGGGATTCAGCATCTGGAACCACGAAGGCCGGATGTTTCTCATAACCAATTTTATCAAGAGCCGTCTGGGCCTGGCCGAGCCGGGCGATAAATTCCTGGGCTACTACCGCGGCATCAGAAAAATGTTCATCCACGTATTCACCGAAAAAGAAATCACCACTCTCCTCCACCAAGCCGGCTTCCACATCAAAAACCTCATCCCCCTAAACCACCGCCGCGACGACATCCTCGAATCCAACTTCCTCCGCCCCCTACGCGCCAACGGCTTCCTCATCCGAGTCTGCACCTAACGTTTAAAATAGCTCAAGCTTCCAGCTTGTAGACAGAATCGTCGGGTGACATGCTTTTGCGTAGCATAAGCATGTTTCATCTTTGGATACTTCCTGGATCCTGGCATTATTGCTATTCGGTTTTGTCCATTATCATCTTTTTCCAGTCGATCCCTGAAACAGCAGGGATTGTCGGTACCGATAGTTCACCCTCCTTCTTCATCGGCAACCGCAGTAAACCCAGCCCCGGCGTATCTACCGACAGCCCTATATCAGCGCTGTAGGGGATTACCGAACCGGGCTTAATGCCTTTCAAGGCCTGTAGCAGATCCAGATAACTTATCGTTACCGGAAGGGACACGGACTCCCTGTCATGCGGTGCTATCGTACTGGCAATATCCGCCTCTCCAGTAAGAAATGGCCGGGCCTGACTGGCGAGACTGTAATCCAAATTCACCAGCGGTAAGGCAACTGCATAAGGATTCTCAACCTCTACATCAAATAACAGAGTGGCGGATTTCAACGTGATCTCTTCGAACTTTACCCCCTGCAGGCTTACCCTCGGTTTGCGCACAGTTAACGCACTCTCCAGGGTTGCACAACCCGAACTCAACATACTCACAAACAAAACGCCTAAAATAAAAGCGATTCTTCTATACATTATTAAATCCTTTTTCCTATAAAACCAAAGGGGTCGTATCTTCATTTATCATTTAATAATAATTGATACTTGAATACCTGACCCTTATGATCCTCCATGAATCCCTTTTTTTCACTATCACAGCTCAACGTAAGCATCCATTTCTATAATATCTTTCACCTGTACAATTGGATATACTTGAAATTTTACCTTTAATATTCGGAACTTCAATACGAATATTAAAGGAAAAGATGGCCAATTTGGCAGGAATAAGGATATAATCAGATTAAACCAGCACTTTAAATCTCGTTTATCTCTGAACTCGGCAGATTCTCTTTGATCCACGAACCCTATAGGAAACATTTAAATTGATTATATATAAGAGCTTATCACTGATAGTCTCAAACTTAATCCTGTATAAACTCAGTATCGTATATTCCCTTTTTGAAATTTAATATGGTGTTTTGATTTTTTTTTAATTTTTGATTTAAACCGTATGTGCCACGGCCGTGTCGGCCGTGCTATTCATAGGTGATACATATCTAAACTTACCCTGCCGTTATCGCCTCGACATCCACCTTGATCTTCCGTTTAATCCGATTCCAGGAATAGGTTTCTGTCATGCCCCAGGCCTTGGCCGTGGCGGCCTGGACGGCGCAGGTGAGCACTTCTTCCAGGTCCGCGGTCTGGGTAATGCCTGCCAGGAACCCTGCCAGCAGATAATCACCGCAGCCCACCGTGCCAACGGTCTTGGGCGCGCGCCCGCGATAGCGCGCATGCAGGCAGAACTCCTGGTTAAGCAAAAGCGCCCCGTCCCGTCCCCGGCTGACCAGCACATGCTCAACCTTAGCCAGTAACGGGTGAGAAGTCCTTACGAGACTTTCGATGTTATTGCTTAGAGTTGCACCGGTCAATTCGGCAAGTTCTTCAACATTAGGTTTAATCAACCATATGCCGCCCTGATCCACAATGGTTTTCAGGGGCACACCCGATGTATCGATAATCATCTTAGCCTGCTTGTCCTGACAGGTCTGGATCACCTGTAAAACATCATCCAGTAACTTATCTCCCGGCAGCGCACCGGAAAAGACACACAGCGTATTGCGGTCAACCAGCCGTTTCAGATCGGAGCGCAGACTTTTTAACGCCTTGCGGTCGGCCAGTTCATTAGGTGCGCGCAAGTGCATCTCCCGACCCTTATCCGTATCAATCACCGTCAAATTCTGACGCGTGCGCCCCGGCACCACTGTAAAATAAGGCCGGATAAAACGCTTCCCCTGTAAGAGCGCCTCGCGCATGGCAGTATTATCCTGCTGACCCCACAAACCCGCCGCCGTACTGGCCTTACCCATCCACGCCAAAGCCTGCGAAACATTCAACGCCTTTCCCGCAGGACGCGCCACCTGCCCGGTTATCTCTTTATGATCACCCCACTCAATACCATCCACCCGGCAGGTAATATCCCACGTCGGACTAACACCCACAGTCACAATTCTTGCCTTTTTCATCCTTTAGTTATTTCAATTCTTGTGAATTTCGTTTTTCTTTTTGATAAACTTTGTGCCTCTGTGCCCTTGTGCCTCTGTGCCTTATATCTTTCCAGGCGGCCGTCGGTTTTTTCCCGGAGTCTGGGTGAGACCATCTCCGAGATCGCGGCGCATGGTTTCGGCCAGACGACTCAAGCGCTGCACGATTTCGGGATGCTCTTCGGCGACATTATTCTCTTCGCCGGGATCAATATCCAGGTTGAATAAAGACAAGGCAATCGTTTTATTTTCGTATTCACCCCGGATTCCATCGTTTCCGATCGTTTTAACGGTTTGATAGGGATGTTGAAAATGCAGTTTCCACGGACCGCTTCGCACCGCCTCCAGGTTCCAGCCGTTATAATAGTAAAACGCCTCGTGCGGACTTTGGGCGCCGACTTGTCCGGCCAGCACCGGCCAGACATTTTTGCCATCGATGGTTCGTTTTGGCATCTTAGCCCCGGCCAGGGTAACCAGCGTGGGCAGCGTATCCATGGCCGTGATAATTTGCGCACATTCACGCCCGGCCGGTATCCTACCCGGGAAACGCATGATACAGGGCACACGCTGACCCCCGTCGAACGAGGTGAACTTCCCTTCCCGCAGCGGCCGGGCCGAGCCGGAGTGATTACCATACACCAGCCAGGGCCCGTTATCCGACATAAACATAACCAGCGTATTGTTATCGAGCCCCAACTCCTCCAGCGTTTTCAGTATGCGCCCCACCGACCAGTCGATTTCCATAATGACATCGCCGTAGAGCCCCTGACTTGATTTCCCTTTGAACTTATCTGATACGAACAGGGGAACATGCGGCATGGAATGCGCCAGATATAAAAAAAACGGCTTATCTTTGTTCCTGGTAATAAACTCCACTGCGCGCTGCGTGTAGCGCGTGGTCAGTTGCCTCTGGTCCGGGTTATACTCGATGACCTCTTCCTGATAAATCAACGGCAGATCCGGCCAGGCCGCATCCGAGGGTTTCCACATATCATTGCTGTACGGCAGGCCGAAATATTCATCAAACCCGTGACGCGTGGGCAGAAATTGCCGATGATGACCCAGATGCCATTTCCCAAAACATCCGGTCGCATAGCCTTGCCCTTTAAGTAATTCAGCTATTGTTTCCTCCTGAGAACTCATACCCAAATGGTCAAGGTCCCGGGTCCATTCCGGGCCGGCCGGACCTAATACCCTCGGCAGCCCGACCCGCTGGGGGTAACAGCCGGTCAACAACGCTGCACGCGAGGGAGAACACACCGGCGCGCCCACATAAAAATCAGTAAACCGCGTCCCTTCCGCAGCCATCCGGTCCAGATGAGGCGTTTGGAATCCCTGCGCGCCAAAGCATCCCACATCCCCGTAACCCTGGTCATCGGCAAAGATAATAATAAAGTTCGGTTTCCCTGCCCCCGGCGATATCAATTGACCCATACACCCCGGCATCACCATAGCCGCAGCGCCCACCCCTATACTTTTAATAAATTCGCGCCGATCCATAGTGAATATTATACTATCTCAATATATTATTTATATTCCAGATTTATCGAAGCACATACAGTTAATTTTATTAAGAAAAAAAATGAATTTGCCATTCGATAGTATATATGGGAATTATCTCAAATTTTTAAAATTTGGAGCTTCCGGCATTACTGCTCCTAGATAAGTTCCTTCAATATTATCTTCATTTATCTCTCGATTATCCACATCCACATAAAATAAAACGAGTTGAGCTATTGCTTTTCCTACCTCTAACTCGACCGGCACACTTCCCATATTACAGATTTCAAGAGTTAAACAACCTCGGTAATAGGGGTGAATCCAGGGAGCTGAAGCTATACTTACAAAAATTCTGGCCCATGAAGATTTCGTTAAAATTTGACCTGACATATCCCCTGGTATCTTTATGTATTCCAATGTACTGGCGAGAATAGTATGTCGTGGCTGCAATATAATTGTGCTGTCTTTTCTGCCATGGTTTTTTTTTCTAAAGGGCCTGTGAATTAATTCCGGATAATGGTCTTCGACATTATGACCATCTTCCTCGTGAGGTTTAATACATTCTATTCCACTGACGACAGGTAATCTAAAATAACATCCCAAGGATAAATCAATTGCATCGTAATCAAAATCCCTGTTTAACATGGGTGTAATAACGATACTTTGAGGATCTGAAATTGGTTTTCTTAATCTTTCCAGTATAATTTTTCTTGATACTACACTCAATGTTTAATATTCTCCATTATTTGCCAGTCTTCGATGCCCTTGGCTATCCAATCATTCAATCTTTTTTCGAAATGTAACTGGATATCTATATTACCAGGCTTCTTGCTCATTCTATGCAATAATTTATCCATTCCACTTAGATAAAAGAAATAACCTGTATTAATTAAGGTGATGGGAGAAGGATATATAGGCTTACCTTCATCATTATATATGGTAGAAGGCACGACAGCATGTTCCAGGTATTTTTCGACCAAATTTCCAAATTTATGATAGTCGTCAAATGGAACATCTATTTTTAATACTGATTCGTCGACTTTTTTCTCAATATCAGTTAATATTTCATCTAAATATTTGAGCAGCCATTGTTTAATTCTCTTTTCAATTTCTCCCTCTTTTGATTCAGCAAATGCCCGAAGTGGAATTCCACAGGTAACTGTAAAGCTATCCGGAGTTAAGTTTTTACATTGATTTAACATATCATATTGGGTTTCAGTACGTTTTTGAAGCACATTAAACCAGCCATCCTTATCAAGCCATTTGGCCATCTGTCTAAATCTATAATCTATTGCCGGATGAGTCTGATTAAATTCTTTATTTTTTTGGCTTACATCAGCCGGATGAGTCTGATTAAATTCTTTATTTTTTTGGCTTACATCAGGTAGTATCTGAAGTACTTCTACAGCAGCAAAAAAATATGATGGCCCTGCTATACGGACTGCAAATATATCGGAATAAACCTCATTTATCCACGACAAGAGAATATCTCTTAAACATTTAAACAATGGAACAATATATAATTCGGCTTTTATATCATTCACCAATTCGTTTTTTAAGAAATCCTTGAATGCGTCTTGAATTCGTAAAATATAATCACGGCTATAATCACTTCTTTCAAAAACATAATGTCCTATTTCGTGAAACAAGATTGAATTTATAAGGATTTTACCAGACATGGAGTAGGGGAATTTTAATATTCCGATACCTTCAGGAAAAGCCGGGTAATTTGCCATGTATTTTTTTAAAATACCCGTTAATCTCTTGATATCTTGAACGGATCGTTGAAAATAATTTAATTCAAAACTCGATAAGAATACTAATTTAGTATCGTTAAATATTTTTTTGACTAAATGATTTAAATACGTGGTAAGTGAAAAGGGAATAGATAAAGTGTCCGCGTCAATAGCTTCCTTGATAAAAATATAGTAGATTGATATGAAAAGTGTTATATCGCCAAATCCACGGTTTTTGGCCCGTATTAATTCGGTATCTATCTTCTTTTTACTGCTTAATATTTTACGAACATGGCGATCAATGGCATCTAAAGAATCGTTGATATGCTTTAAGAATTCTCCGGTTTCAATTAAATATTTTCTTTTACTGCGGGTAAGATTAATTAACTGCTTTAAATCTTGAATCAGGCGTAATAAAGATAATCCCTCTATTTTTAATTCCATAGATAATCATCCAAAATTAAATCCATGGATTCATCCTGCTTTCCTGAATAATTTCCCTGGTTGAATAATAACTATAATCACCAAAGGCGTCAAAGAATTTTTGTAAATATTCAGCCGCACGGATTCTCTCTTCTTGCTTGCTGCTTTCATCAATAACCATCTTCAATTTATTGATTAAATTATCAAGTTTTTTTATATCACATTCCTCATTGTTTATATCTTGAGAATGTATAACCTCAATGAATATATTAAATTCATGAGCGGTATTTAAAAAAGGAATATCACCTGGGATTGTCATATCTAATTGGCTTGACCATTTCAAAGAATTAAAAGCATGAATAGCACTTTTACAGACATTCTGAAGATCCTGAGACGCATTT
>JAFGHE010000027.1 GCA_016930295.1 Sedimentisphaerales bacterium | reverse complement strand
GGGTCCGGGTATGGGTCAAGGTATGGGTCCGGGCATGGGTCCGGGTATGGGTCCGGGCGAGGAGCAACCGGGTATGAATTATGGCATGGCACCCGGTATGGGACCAGGTAGAGGCCAGGGAAGAGGGCCTGATGGGGGAGAAGGCGGAAGATTCGAGCGTAACCGCTTCGGACGAACAAATCCTGAAGAACTGCTTCAGTTTCTCAAACAATATGTGCCGGAACTTGCGAAAAAAATGGAAACCTTACGTAAAGAAGACCCGCAAAAGTTTCAACAGAAAATCGTTATTGTTGGGCGTCTTTATGGACCGGCAATGAGACAGATGCAGCGTGATCCTGAAATGGGGCAAATTACCCTGAAAAAAATAAGGTTACAATTAGTTGTTAATAAAAACGTCGAAAGAGTGAAAAGCGCATCTGACGACAAAACCAAAAATGAAGCTAGCAGCGAATTACAAGAAAACGTATCAAATATGTTTGATACTATCCTGGCTCAGCAACAGGGCGAGCTCAATAACTGGAAAAAAAGAATGGAGGAATGGTCTTCCGGTGAAGCTGGAGTACCGGCGGGATCCAATTCGATGCAGCAGGGAAATCAGGAACGACAGGGTAGGCGCGGTGGCGGGCGCGGTCAGGGGATGGGACGTGAGGAGCGGGGCAGAAACTTGACCAAACGGATCGAAGACAGACAGAAACTCATCGAATCCTGGCGCCAGCAGAAAAAGCAAATTGTGGAAATCCGTGTGCAGAACCTGATACAGGGAGTTAACCCGTTCCCTTGGGATTAAACGTTACTGCATAAAAGTTTGTGTATGAGATGGATTGAAAGCGATATAACTACTCAAGATAAAATATAGTATAAATATGGTAGGCCCGGCCGTTTACCTGACGACCGGGCCTTTTATATGCCGAAAAATAGCGTCCCGGCATAAAAACCTCAAATTTTTTCATCCCAGTTAGACTATCGGAATGATATTCTTATTTCTTTTTTGACAATATGTTAAGAAAATCGTAACTGTCTTTTCAACAAACCAACTGGATAAAATTCTACCGTTGGCAGATAAGCTTAACAACATGAGGACTGCAATTATTTTGATATAGATACATTCTCTATTGGTATAAGCTTATATGTCGATTATCGGTCATTTATATCCTTTAAATTTAACATTTTATCGGAATATCAATAATCTCCACCTTGTTGAAGGGGTCAAAAAGAAATTGTAGATTATCCGTCGGGGGAGGATTTTTACATTAATGTTTTAATAAAAGACGTCAATAAATATGGGCCGCCCTGTTATGCTTAAGAATTGCATCAATGCCGATAATTGAATCCGGCCATCCCATCCGAAGAGTATTGATATATCCTTTAGTGACAGTTTAAATTTCCTGGTATTCATTTGTCTATTGACAAGTTTCGGGTATAATGATACGATGGCCAAGCCAAGGAAGGTTCGGTTGTCAGCGTATAGCGGCTGTAATACCCAAAGGATTAAAGCAGTTCTGGTTACAATATGCAACTTATTGCCAGATAATAAGTAACAACGTTATAAACGTCCATTAATCGTCTGGATAGAATTTTTATCTGACAATTTTTTTACTGCACGCAGGCTATTGGCGGTGGTACCGCCGGCTGGTATGCCGGTTGGATTGCCCAGGGAAGGGTGTGTATTAAGAATAGTATTTTTACCTACTTCTATTTTAGGAGGAAAAAAAGTGAGTGAATCCGATTTTCCTACGGTCATCGGCCCGGATGCCCGGTTCAAAGGGGAACTCCATTTTGAAAAAGGAGTTAAAATCCTGGGTGGTTTTGAAGGCCGGATAACCACCGATGGTACTCTGGTGGTTGCCCCGGAAGGTGTTCTTCAGGCGGATATTGAGGCTGGCTCGATCACCATTGAAGGTGAAATCAGCGGAAATGTCGCGGCTAAAGATTTAGTGGAACTGAAAGATACGGCCAGGTTGCAGGGTGACCTGAAATGTGATCGCCTGATTGTGGTGGATGGCGCCCGGTTTGTGGGACATTGTGATGTTGGTAACGGCAGAGTCAATCAGCCCTCCAGTGTAACCGCTGAGCCTGCTTCAACTCCTGAATCCGTATCCTATACACCCCCCGTGGCCTTACCAACCGGGTCTGATATAAATGAGGTCGATTCAAATACGGAAAACATCTAATCCTTAATATTGGCTTTAAAGTGGTTGTGATGAAGGACCGTATGAAACTGGTTCCCTGAAATCCCCTGGGGCTGCCGGCATGAAAAAAATGTGGATTTCTGTTATTAGCAGGCTCACTTAAAATATGCGCTCAATTGTTTTTAGAGGTATTCACGGGCAAGAGACGGGTCCAGAGAGGTTCCTGGCATGTAGGATATATGTTCCATTCTATCAATATGTTGGTCCCGGTTTTAGTCCAACAGATACTTATTCAATGAGGGTGAAGGGGTAAGAGGGATCGATATGATTTTTCCTGTTTATGGATAAGAAAAAGGTCTATTGTTACTATTGTGGCGGTGAACAGTTAGTCAGCCTCCAGGCATTCAGTACTGTGTGTCCGCTCTGTAATCAACGTATAAGTACGGAGGATCTGATAGTCTCCTCCTTTTACTCTCGCCCGAAGATAGCTACCAGTGGTTCCATTTTTATCGAGTCCTCTGGTTTCTTACGATCTTGCCTGCGTGTGCATAACCTGAGTTTATATGGCCGGCTGCAGGGGGATGTCACAGCCGCAAACAAGATAACGATAGGTACCGGGGCTCGCCTGGAGGGCAACATCACGGCCACTCGCCTGGAAGTCAACTCCGGAGCAAAAATAAATGGATTCTGCCGGATTGAACCTGATAGTATAAAGGAAAGTTAGAGGGTTTTCGTGTTTATAGGACTAAAACTATGATTATCCCTTAAATTATCTAAACCAGGGGTGTCCGACCAGAATCGATGAAAAACTCTTGCACCCTATCGCCAGTCTTTATATAATGATTATTTGTTTATTTTACAGTTTATAACTTCATTAAAATAAGACAATTATATGAAAAAACACTCTACCTCTTTATTATTAGCGGCAATGGTGGCTTTACTGTGTGGATGCGGACCAACCCAGCGAGTGGCATGGCAACTTAATCCGGGAGACACCTACTCGATTAAAGTGAATCTGGTCAGTGATCTGGCCATGATGTTTCCTAATGTCGATCATAAAGAATCTGAAATGATGCTTACCTGCAGGGTCAAGCAGGTCGATCCCGAGCAGCGGGCAACGGTGGAGGTGGAAATTGCTTCCATTAAAGCCTCCATGAAAAGCCTGGGAGTAAAATGTTCTTTTGACAGTCAAAATGACAAGGAATTCAAAACGGTTACCAAGAGTAAGGAAAGTCGCCAGCAAAAGTACGTCAACGCGTTTGTCAATTATCCGGGTCAGAAATATACGGTTCAAATCGACTCTTTGCAACAGACTATCATACTATTGGATCTGGATGAAAAGGTCAGGAAAGCCTCTACCGCCGGCACCAGCGGTGATATGTTCGGTGGTGATCAGGTTCATATGCTGCTGGCCGAGGAGAATCTCAGACAATATGTTAGCGGCGGATTGTTCACTGAGCCGGGAGCTCCGAAAGCCAAACGTGGAACCAGCTGGCATACGGGATCTTCTGTTCTGGTGCCTGACACGCCCCGGCAAAACACGCAGCATATATATACCATCGATAATGTTGAAAAAGACACTATGGCGAATATTTCTTATAAGATTCTTCGGGAGGATCCGGATAACGCCTCTCCGCGGACAAAAGCCCCGCCCCCTCAACCCAGGAGTAATTTCCAGGTACTTTCTGTGAAAGGAGAAGGCCAGATAAGCTTCTCCCTCATACGGGGCAGATTATTGACACTAACGGAAAAAATCAGGGTGGATCTGGAGCGTAAAGCAGATCGGAAAAAGAATGATAAAACCCGAAAAATGAAAATGTATTATGTTGTTAAGAAAGATATTGAGTATATATACGAATAGTTTTGGAATTATCAGGAGATGTAAGAAAATGAGACATTTAGCAAGATTAGTAGCAGTTTGTGGATTTATTGCATTACTTATATCCTTCGGCTGTGAGACTGCGCCGTCGGGCAGTGATGCAGAAACCGTAGTGAAAGAATCCGCTCCGAAAATAATGAAATCGCAACTGCGCTGTACGTATAAAGTCGGCGATGTGGAAAAGGTCCGCTGGACGGATGAATCTGAATATAAGGTCTGGGTGCAAATGGAAGGTCAGGAGCCCGGCAAGCCCAAGTATCGCGACATGCAAAAAGAGATTGTCATGAATACTCAGGTGGAATCCGTGGAAGAAGACGGTACCGCTATTATTAACGTTGTCTGGGAACAGGTGAATATGTCGATCAAATATCCAACCCCCAAAGACAAAACCGCTAAAAGAAGTTATTTCAGCGATGCCAAAACGACTCGTTCGGACTGGCCCGGTGAGCCTGAACTCGCCGGGGTCAGCTATAAAATTAAAATGGCCCCGGACACCACGATAAAAGAGGTCATGGGTCTGGATGAACTTCGTAAAAAACTTAACATCAGTAATAGTGATTCCGGTGTAGCCGCCTTGCTGCAGGAAGACAGAATTAAAATGTATCATCAGCGTGATTTTATCCTGCATTGCCCGGCAGAATTCACTAACCAGAACAAACAGGGCCTGCCGGGGACCTATGAGAAAAATATTGAAGTGCCCGACGAGATGATCAAAGCTCAAGCTATAAAAATGGTTTACCAGGTTGAACCTGTCCTGACCACGGATTCCGGCCGGATGATTAAAGTGGTCGGTAAAGGCACACCGCTGTATGTATTACCGGAAGGGATGTCCAATCCACCCCAGCCTGATCGCTTCGATAAAAACATGATTAAATCAATGAGTAATATGGATGAGCTTACTGTGACGGTAGAAGGAGACTATAATCTGACGACGGGTACAGTCACCCGTGATCTAAAAGATATTAAATGTACCCTGATTATCCTGGAGAAAAATATTAACTTCGGCGATGAGGCGCCGAATACCCCACAAAAACAAGCCGGCGATAACGAAATGTTCACTACGGTAGTATTAAAGACCTTGTATGAAGTTATCGAGTAGCTGAATCCAATGGGCCCTGCAAAAAATGACAAGATGAAGCGTTTTAGTCTTACCTTAAAGGAGGTTATTACCAGCGGGGCGGTAGTCTTGATCGCGGTTTTTCTCTTTCGTGGTTTTGTGGCTGAGGGTATGGTTATCCCCACCGGCAGTATGGCGGACTATTTACGGGGTGCTCATTTTCACTTGACCTGTTCCACCTGCGGATATGAATACAACTTTAATTATACTCCACAAAATTATCTCATTCCCGGGACAGGGCAGTATTATCCGGAAGGGTACCGTCCTCGTGGACCGGTAAACCTTGCTCCTGATCATTTACGCGCACACAACGCCGATCCCATCTGTCCCATGTGCGGTACGCCGGCGCCCACCCGGCAGCCACATTATGTGGTTCGTGGAGATCAAATATGGGTGTTGAAGTATATTTATCAGTTTTTTGAGCCTCGAAACTGGGATGTCGTGGTCATAAAAAGTCCATTGGATCCCGGGCGTATCAATTTTATCAAGCGTCTCATCGGACTGCCGGGCCAGACGGTTGAAGTCATTGATGGGGATATCTATATCAACGGCAAGATCTCCCGCAAGCCGGACCGGATCCAGGAGACGTTATGGATACCTGTCTTTGATAATGACTATCAGCCGGAGGACGGTCAGGTAAAGTTTCCCTGGCAGCAGCCTTTCCAGCCGGCCGGAGAGAACGGCGTCTGGAAAATAAACCCTAAAGAGCGATCCTTTGAATTTACCGGATCACATGAACAGGACTCGCTCGTTTTTATAAGTGAACGGATAAATAAATTCGCGCCCGATTTCAATGCCTATAACGGCGGCGCCCGTGATCCTTTCTCGGTGGCGAGCGATTTGAAATTATCGTTCCTGCTCACGCCCCAGTCCGAAAACGGCCGGGTATCGATAATGCTGGGAAAATATGATCGTATTTACGAGGCTCAGATTGATTTCAGGGGGACCTGTACTTTAATTAACCTTTCTACCGGCGAAATTATAAGCAGCAAAAATATTACATCAGTACCGGTTGGCCATTCCATGGAAGTGTCTTTTGCTAATGTAGATCACAGATTACTCCTTCGGGCAGGTACGGAAGCAGTGGAATATCTCGGCCCTGATACACCCGAAGAATGGGGATATGATAGCGACCAGCGGCCATTGCTGCCTTCCGTGTCTCTGGCCGGCCAGGGGGGTAGCTTTATTCTCCGGCACATAATTCTATATCGCGACATCCACTATACCAACAGCCTGGGTTCCTTTCCCTTTGGACAGGGAACGGAAGGTCATCCTATAACACTTAAAGAGAATGAATTTTTCGTCATGGGTGATAACAGTTCCGTGAGCTATGACTCACGTTTCTGGGATACTCCCGGCAAAGGAAACGGCCGGGAATATCCTCGGGGCATTGTCCCCCGTGAGTATCTCATTGGCAAACCCATGTTCGTCTATCTGCCCGGCCCGTACCGACCTCATCCCAGAATCCGACTGGCTATAATCCCCAATGTCGGTGACATGAGATTTATTTATTAATAGATCCGGAGCAAGACTCATCAGAATGCTGTAAGCGTCCGGCCAACGGCATCTTTCCATATTTTCGTAATTAGCCATAATGCTATTTTTGGAGTCGCACTATGGCAGAAACATAAAGCAAACCGAGTGAGCCAGCCCAACTTCCGCAGTTTGACGAAAAAAAACTATTTTATTTTTAGCTTTTAATATTTAGACGCCAGCGTCAAAAGTATTGCGAACGCTTGTTTCTGGATTAAAAACAACGGTTTTAAGTGCCAATATCCACTTTTGACGGTAG
>JAFGHE010000241.1 GCA_016930295.1 Sedimentisphaerales bacterium | reverse complement strand
GGATAATTGATAATAATTTTCATCTTTCAATTGGATAATAAGTACGATTGGAGAATTTTAACCGTATAGATAAATCAATATTTTTAAAAAAAGAGTTAACCCATGCCTTGCCAAAATGTTATGATGACAATTTAATATTAAAATTCAATTTTTCCCCTGAGTTTTATTAGAATTAATATAATGCGAATGTTTACGATACTTCTTATAGTGTTATTGTTTTGCCCGAATGGGGCGTGTAAGAAAGAGATGGAGCCGCCGCCGGCAGTCTCGAACCAGGAAACCATCCGGCCGACCGGCCTGCCAGTACAATCCATGGAAGTCGGTGGCGAACTCTTCCAGGTGGAACTGGCTTATACCCAACAGGACCGCGCCCGCGGTCTGATGTACCGGCGGGAACTGGCGCCGGATGCAGGCATGCTCTTTATCTTTGAACGGGAAAAAATACGGCAATTTTATATGAAGAATTGTCTGATAGATATTGACATTGTCTTCTTCCGGGCCGACGGCGAGATTACCCATGTTACGACCATGAAAGTGCCTGTTCCGGGTCAGCCGCTGACCTTATATTCCAGCCAGGCGCCGGCTAAATATGCCCTGGAATTGCCCGCCGGCGCCATCCAGCGCCTTAAACTCCAGCCCGGCCAGAAAATCCAAATCCCCGCCGCTATCAGCAACATTATCCCGGAACCCCAAGAGTATGGGTATTAATTTATCTGCCATGATAAAATTCCTCTCTCATATTATTCCAGAACCTTATAAAACACCGCTGGAACGCTGGTATCGCAAGATCCGATACTTCGGGACATCGCACTATTGCCCCGTATGTAACAGCCATGTCCGCGGCTTTAAGCCCTATACGAAACATAACGTCACTATAGAGGAGGTACTATGCCCGGTATGCGGTTTATACGAACGACATCGGTTTGTCTGGATTTACTTGCGTAACCACACCACTCTGATCGATGGATCAGAAAAATCCATGTTGCACATAGCACCGGAAAAAGAGTTCCAAAAACGCCTGAAAAAACTTCCCCGGCTGAACTATCTGTCTGCTGATCTGGATAATCCCAACGCCATGCAAAAAATGGATATCACGAATATCCCCTGCCCGGACCATTCTTTTGATGTCATCTATTGCTGTCATGTTTTGGAACACGTTACAAATGACAGGCAGGCCATAACTGAGTTCTTTCGGGTACTTAAGCCACAGGGATGGATGGTTATCCTGGTACCCGTACTTGCAGAAAAAACCATCGAAGAACCGACGACCTCCGATACCCAAACCCGTTTACGTCTGTTTGGCCAGGAAAACCATGTCCGGATGTATGGGCCGGATATCATACATCGTCTGGAGGATTCCGGGTTCCGGGTGAATGTGGTTAACGCAACGGATATACTCAGTACCGCTGAAATTATCCGCTTTGGAGTAAAAAACGAACAACTGTTTTTCTGTTCCAAATATTCCCGATAGCGATAGTGTATCGGGTTCTGGATTCGCTATTTGACTACCTGAATGCCTACGATCGTTACATCGTCGCGCGGGTGAAGTGAACCCTCTTCCTGCTCGATCATGGTAACCATTTTATCACACAGGATTTCCACATCCAGGTGCGCCAGATGCTCAAATTCCTGGCGAAATCGCAACGGCTCGTCCGGCCCTTCATTGGCAAACGCCAGTTCCATCCCGTCACTATAAAGCAGCAGTTTATCGCCGGGATTAAGCTGATACGTCTGCATGGGATAGTGCTGCTCATCGAATATACCCAGCAGGGAACCGACTGCCTCCAGCTCTCTCATTCTTCCGTCTTTGTCGATATGAATGGGGTATGGGTGTCCTGCATTGGCAAAACGCAGTTTCAGCGAGCGGGTATCGATCAGTCCGTAACAACAGGTAGCGAACTGAAAGTCGCTCAAACCCTGTTCATAAAATTCGGTATTTAGCTGTGCCAGGACCTCGCCGGGCTCAATGATGGTATAATCATGGCCATTGATGCGCTTGGTGATAAGAGCCTGCTTGATAAACATGGTCAGCAGGGCCGCAGGCATGCCGTGACCCACTACATCCGAAACATAAAAACCAACATGATGCTCATCCAGACGCATCACATCATAAATATCTCCACTCACCCAGGTGGCAGGACGATACACCGTGGCAAATCGAATGTTATTCACTTGCGGCATCTGGCTCGGCAGGAAGTCCCGCTGCAGACGCGCTGCCAGACGCATCTCTTCGTCCACTTTAGTGAAATGATTGCTGAGCGGATCTTTAAAACTTCGAAGCATATCCAGTTCCGAATGAAGTTCGCGTAAACGCGGTTGCATCTCTATAAGCATCGCCAGACGGCCTTTGAGCATCTCAGCCGATTCATCATAACGGGCTTGATATATATCACCGCCATTGAGTTGATCTAACTTAATATGTCCGATGTTCTCATCCGAAAGTATCAGTATATTCAGGCAGAGAGAATGTATTTTTTCTGTCAGATCTTTAAGCAAATCACTTTCCAGGTTGTTGTGCTTTTCCAGAGCTAAAATCACGGTGGATAAGTGTGATTGATTCGTCTTTAATTCTTCCAGAGCCTGGGCAGGTTGGCAGATCCTGCTTTTAAGACGAAGATCATCCAGAGCACTCTGCAACTGGGTTGGTACTGTCTGGCCATTGTTTATTATCAATAATTTGTTTTTTTGAGACATTGCCTCTTCTCTTTTTTACAAGTACTTTATTTAAAACACCTTTACAATCTTCGTCACTTGTGCGGGGCGGCTTTAGAAGATGCCTGATGATCAAAGATTTTTCCGTACAAATTCCCCCTAAAAAACTTATTTGATCGGATATTTTATTCCTGCCAGTAGCACAATACCTTTTATTAATACATAAGATTCTGCCAGTAAACACTTTATGGGTAATTCGTAATAAGGAGGTGTTCCTGGGCCTTATCCGCTCTGACATAAAAATTCACAAAATAAGAGGCCGCTGCCTGTTAGTTCTTAAAAATTTGTTGCCGCAGCCTCTTGTAAAATAAGAAGTAATAAAAATTATAAAATTTTCGTAAAAATGCCGATTGACTATACTAGATATAGTGATATTATCTAAATTTGTTCAAAATATGGAAATTTTGGGTGATGCCAAAGCAGACCATTAAAAGGTCTGATAATAATTTGTATAACAATTTAAACAAATCTGTCGTCTGGGCGGACATGTTCGTCATTACCCGGCGATGTTGAGAATTTTTAACCGAATTTCCTATTTTGCCTAAGATGTATTAACAGGCAATTTGCGCTTATATTGCGCGCCATACTAACAGGTATCGAGCCGCTATTGAACGTTATTGAAGAAGTAAATATATTGGCTTTGGATGTGAGTATATAATTTCAGGGATACGCAAAAGGGATAAGGAGTACACCATGAGCCATGGCGCCGATGACACACATTCGACCGGCAACACCGATTCGTTCACTCATGACGACACCCAGAGAGAAAAAGCAACCGAAAACCCCCGTCAACCGGCTATCACCATAGACCACTATTTCAGTGATCCGGAGATTCATCCTTTTGACCAGTGCCAATGGCAGCGCCGCACCGCTACTATTACCGACGAAAACGGAGCCGTGGTTTTTGAGCAGAAGGATGTGGAAGTACCTGCTCATTTCTCCCAATTGGCGACCAAAGTCGTGGTCAGTAAATATTTTTACGGGGAACTGAATACTGCTGAACGTGAAAAATCGCTTAAAGAAGTGATCCATCGAGTTACACGCACCATTGCCGACTGGACCTGGCAGGATGGTGTATTGGCCAGCCCTGAACAGAGCGAAATCTTTTATAAAGAGTTAAGCTGGCTGTGTATCAATCAATATGTCGCCTTTAACTCGCCGGTATGGTTTAATGTCGGACTCCATCATATTAAAGGAGTGCCGGGCAGCAAACATAATTACCGGTGGGACCCGCGCAGTCGGAGTGTCAAGCCCTGTGACAATGCGTATGAATTCCCGCAGGCATCTGCCTGCTTTATCCAAAGCGTCGATGATACCATGGAGGATATCATGGCGCTTGCTACCAGTGAAGCCATGCTGTTTAAACATGGCAGTGGTACCGGGTCGGACCTGTCCACCCTGCGTTCCAGCCGGGAAAAGCTCAGCGGCGGCGGAAAACCGTCCGGGCCCTTAAGCTTCATGCGGGTTTATGACCAGATCGCCGCAGTAGTAAAAAGCGGCGGCAAAACACGCCGGGCCGCCAAAATGCAGTCGCTGAAAATACATCATCCTGATATTATGGAATTTATAACCTGTAAAACCGAGGAAGAACGTAAAGCCTGGGCCCTTATCGAACATGGTTATGAAGGGAATTATAACGGCGCCGCTTACAGCAGCGTGATGTTCCAGAATTCCAATCTTTCGGTTCGGGTTACCGACGAATTCATGCAGGCCGTGGAAAACGGCAGTGATTTTACCACCCGCGCCGTCACCACGAACGAGCCGATGGACACGTATAAGGCTCGCGATCTGATGCATCATATTGCCGAGGGAACCCGCATTTGCGGCGATCCGGGGCTGCAATATCATACCACCATAAACCGGTGGCATACCTGCCCTGAAAGCGGTCCTATCAATGCCAGTAATCCCTGCAGCGAATATATGTTCCTGGATGATTCGGCCTGCAATCTGGCCAGCCTGAACCTGATGAAATTCCGTCTCGAAGACGGCCGTTTCGATTTCGAAAGCTTCCAGCGTGCCGTGCGTATCATGATTGTCGCCCAGGAAATATTAGTCGACCACGGCAGTTATCCCACCGAAAAAATCGCGTACAATTCCCATGAATTCCGACCCCTGGGACTGGGTTACGCCAATCTGGGTTGCCTGGTTATGTCACTGGGACTGCCCTATGACAGCGACCAGGCCCGGACCCTGGCTGCGGTTATATCCGCTATCATGACCGGCACCGCGTATGCCACCAGCGCGGAACTGGCCCGCATCAGCCGGCCATTTGACATGTTTGAACATAATCGTGACTCCATGCTTAAAGTGATTAATATGCATCAACAAAACCTGGAACATATTGACAGCACTCTATGTCCGGGCACTTATTTAAAGGCGGCCCTGCAATGCTGGGATCAGGCCTATGAGATGGGCTGTCAATATGGTTATCGTAACGCGCAAGTTACTGTGTTAGCCCCGACCGGGACCATCGGCTTCATGATGGACTGTGACACAACCGGCATTGAGCCTGATATTGCCCTGGTTAAATATAAATTACTGGCCGGCGGCGGCATGCTCAAGATTGTAAACAACACCGTGACCATGGCCCTGGAAAAACTCGGTTACAACCCGGAACAGATTTTACGTATCATTAACCATATTGAGCAGGAAGACACTATCGAAACCGCCGAAGACATCAAACCTGAGCATTTAGCAGTCTTCGATTGCGCTTTTAAAGCCGCCAACGGCAAACGCAGCATTCATTATATGGCCCACATCAAAATGATGGCCTCGGTCCAGCCGTTCATTTCCGGCGCCATCAGCAAAACCGTTAATATGCCCCACGAAAGCACAACCGACGAAATCGAAGCCGCGTATATGACCGGCTGGAAGATGGGACTCAAGGCCCTGGCCATCTATCGGGACGGCTCCAAACGCTCGCAGCCTTTATCGACCAAAAAACACAACCCCGGCCGGCAGGCCGGGCCAGAACAAAAGAACGCCGAGCCGGCCGAGGAGGAAAATGACCCAAACAACGATAGGATTGAACGCCGGCCACAGCGAATTCGTTTACCTCAAACGAGACGCAGCATCACCCATAAGTTTGATGTGGCCGGGCACGAAGGATACCTGACGGTGGGTTTATACGAGGACGGATCCCCGGGTGAGTTATTTATCACTATGGCCAAGGAGGGCAGCACCGTCGGGGGCCTCATGGACGCGTATGGAACCTGTATATCCATGGCCCTGCAGTATGGGGTACCGCTGAGTACCCTGGTGGACAAATTCAGCCACGCACGGTTTGAACCGGCCGGTATGACCAGTAACCGGGACATCCCCTTTGCCAAGAGTCTCATCGACTATATCGCACGCTGGCTGGGTATGACCTTTTTACCCGGTTATCGAGAGGCCAATGCGCCTAAACGCCCCGGGGGGAACGGCTCCAGCCCCACACCCCAGACCATGTGGCCCAGAAACGGTGGCAAGGAAAAAAACGCAGCCGAAACCAAGGAAACACTCTCGAATATGAGCAATCGTATCAGCGAACTTATTGATATGGTCAATAAGCCTGCCTCAGAACCGGCCGGTACTGCTGAAAACCAGCGGGAAACCATGAGGGCGTTTAACCGCCAGTTCACCCATTTCCAGTCGGACGCCCCGGTATGCGACGCCTGCGGCTCCATCACCGTACGCAACGGTAACTGCTACCGCTGCCACAACTGCGGCGCCTCTATGGGATGCAGCTAAATCCAATCAATCCGACTATAACTTTAAATAAATCAATGGCTTAACCCATATTCCCGGAAAAAACTATAATAATAAATATAAGCCTCACTAATTAGATTGTTATTCAATCTCCTCTATATCCATCCTTGCATTATCCATCCGGTTTCCCTATAATTCTCCCTGACGTTACGCAAATATTTTACCAGGTCACTCGAGAGAATCTAATGACGGAGAGGTATTATGAAATTTGGCACTGCTGATATCGTTGTTTTTATAGCTTTTGTGGTCTGCGTTATAACTGTGGGATTACTCAAGAGCCGAAAGGAAAAAACCAGCGAAGAGTACTTCCTGGCCGGTCGCGGCCTTTTCTGGTGGCTGATCGGATTTTCGCTGATTGCGGCCAATATCTCCACTGAGCAGTTTGTGGGCATGAGCGGCAACGCGGCCAGCCATGTGGGACTGGCAATCGCCAGTTACGAATGGATGGCGGCAGTAACCCTGGTCGTAGTAGCTTTTGGATTCCTGCCCTACTTCCTGAGGGCCGGCATCTATACCATGCCGGAATTTTTAGAGTACCGCTACAACGGCACCGCCCGAACCATTATGGCCGTGGCAACCATATTCATTTATATGCTGCTGCTGGGCGCCGTGACCTACTCCGGCGCTTTAACCATCCGTACCCTGGCCGGAAAAATGGATTACAATGTTCCCCTGCTTACCGGATCATTAGTGATTGGCCTTATTGCCATGGTCTATGTTGCTTCCGGCGGTTTAAAAGCCTGCGCCTGGGCTGACCTTATCCAGGGCAGCGCTTTGATTCTGGGAGGGGCTATAATACTGGTTTTTGCTTTTATTAAACTGGGCAGTGCCACGGAAGCAGCACATATTGTGGATGTGAATACGGGAGCCCTGGCTATTACTCCCCTATCCGATAGTGCCGGCTCTATGGAGCGATTCTGGGAACTCAATAAGGTACGGATGAATATGTTCCTGCCCAAAACAGACAGCGTTTTGCCCTGGACGGCTCTATTACTGGGGCTCTGGATACCAAACTTCTATTATTGGGGCTTAAATCAGTATATTACCCAGCGTACCCTGGGTTCGGCATCGCTGTCGCAGGGGCAACGAGGTATTGTATTCGCAGCCTTCCTGAAACTGCTTATCCCTTTTGTGATTGTCGTTCCCGGGATTATTGCCTTTAATCTGTATGCAAAAGATATGCAGCTCGAAAGTGTAGGAGATAACGCAGCGGTCATATCCAAATACTTAATAGCCAATCCGAACACCCAATTTGTAGAAGTAGTCCAATCGCCTGGTGAAGAAATGATAGCCTCCTGGCAACCCAATAAGTTTATGGTCGCCCTTTACGACAGTGAAGAGCAGATGAAGGCCGTAAAAACCCAGAATCCCTTTGTCCTGCCGTTAAAACAGACGGAGTATGACGAACTCAGCTTAAAAGAATATACGGTCTTCGAAACAGATGACAAGTCCTGTAAAAGTGTTTTCCCGTCAATCGTTGCGGAAATTGAAATTTATAATAAGCAGGTCACGGACATGGCTAAAGCCGCCGGGGAAAAAACATCAACAGAAAAATTTATCGCCTACAAGTATGATACGGCCATGGCCCAACTGCTGGGCAATGTCCTGCCCCAGAAGGTAGGACTAGTCGGTTTTGTACTGGCGGCCCTGCTGGGCGCCGTGGTAAGTTCCCTGGCCGCCATGCTTAACGCCGCTTCCACCATATTCACCATGGACATTTATAAGAAATACCTGCATCCCCAGGCCTCCCAGAAATCCATTGTGCTTCTGGGCCGGATTTGTGTGGTGATATTTACCTTCATCGCGATTTTTCTGGCGCCGAAACTGGGCGACCCCAAAATCAGTAACAGTATCTTTACCATCATCCAGGAAAGTCAGGGATTAATCTCGCCGGGCATCCTGGCCGTATTCGTATTCGGCCTGATAGTACGCAAAGCGCCCGCCATAGCCGGTGTCATCGGCCTGCTGACCAATATCGTAGCGTACAGCCTGCTGAAGTATATATCGATGATTGATAAACTTATGGAAATTGAGGTGCTGAATTTCATACTGAATAATTTCCTGAACCGAATGGCTGTATGTTTTATATTCTGCCTGCTGGTTATGGGAATTATCACCCTGATGAAACCTTTACCCCAACCCATAGTATTTAAACAACAAACCACCATTGAACTGGAGACATCCAAAGGCGCAAAAGTCGTCGGGATCCTGATAGTTATCTTAACCGTTATCCTGTACATAATATTCAGCCCGATTGGACTGGCTAAATAATGGATGGAGAATAACCATGGACGCTTTGGAAGCGATATTTAAACGCCGGAGTATCCGGCGGTTTACGGACCAGCCAATATCCGATGAGATAGTCGAACAGTTACTGCGCGCGGCCATGGCGGCGCCCAGTGCCCATAATGAGCAGCCCTGGCATTTTGTCACTATCAATGACAGAACGATACTGGAAAAAATAACCGAAGTTCACCCTTATGCCCAAATGCTCAAAGAAGCTCCTTTGGCTATATGTGTTTGTGGAGACAAGAGTTTGGAAAATGACCCCGGTGTGGACTACTGGGTTCAGGACTGCTCGGCGGCCACGGAGAATATCCTGATCGCCGCCACGGCCCTGGGGCTGGGTTCCTGCTGGCTGGGCATCCTGCTGCGCCCGGAACGGATGGAGGCCCTGACTCAATTACTT
>JAFGHE010000240.1 GCA_016930295.1 Sedimentisphaerales bacterium | reverse complement strand
TTTATCATCCGTGTTCTATAACATACTTTCTTATTTCGTCCATCAAAACATCAACTGCCCGCTCGGCTGATACCGTGGTGACGAACTGTCCCCGGCGATAGATAGCGGCCTTGTCTTTGCCGCCGCACAGGGCCACGTCCGCTTCGGCCGCCTCGCCGGGGCCGTTGACTACGCAGCCCATTACCGCCACGGTGACCGGCGACTTAATGTCGTCCAGGGCCTTTTTAACTTTATCGACTATCTCCAGCAGGTCAATTTCCGTACGCCCACACGTAGGACATGCGATTAATTCCGGTCCTTTTCTCTCCCGTAATTTTAGTGAGGTTAAAATCTCCCACGCCACCTCAATTTCCGCCCGCGGGTCACCCGCCAATGATACCCGGATCGTATCTCCGATACCCTCCGCCAGTAAAGCCCCCAAAGCAGTGGCCGAGCGAATCGAACCGGTCTGAATGGTCCCGGCATGAGTCACTCCCAGGTGAATGGGATAATCAAATTTCTCACTAATTGCCCGGTTGACCGCAATCGTCCCGGCCGCATCGTGACACTTGGCCGACAAGACCAGGTTGTCAAATTGATTATCTTCAAAAATCCGTACATACTCCGTCAGCTTATCCACCATCAGCCCGACAAGGTCTTCTTTTCCTTCACGTTCGTTTCCACGCTGCCTGATACTGCCCTGATTGACACCCACACGAATCGCCACGCCATTTGCCCGACAGGCGGCGATCACTTCCTCGACCTGCCCCCGATCATCGATATTGCCGGGATTGAGACGAATCTTGGCAACCCCGGCTTCCACCGCCTCCAGGGCCCGCTGAAAATGAAAATGCACATCCGCGATTATGGGGACCTCTACCTGTCTGATGATTTCTCCTAAAACGATCGTATCTTCCCTGGTCGGTACCGCCACTCGAACCAACTCACACCCCTTCTCAACCATCTGGATTATCTGCCCCACACAGCGGTCCACATCACGCGTAAATACATTGGTCATACTCTGGACGGCTATAGGCTCTTCACCACCTATTGACAGGCTGCCAATCCGGACTTCTTTTGTCTTACGACGATTCTTCATGGCTCTCTATATAGTTACACAATAAAAAACAGGGCGACCCTGAACAGCCGCTTGTATTCATAGTATAGGGAGTTAACATGTCATGTCCTAACATTTTTTTCTTGCTGTTATCTTCTGTAAAACCTAAGCTTACACTCAATATGAAAATATGGATTCCTTAATATGATCAAACTCACGATAAAACTCCTAAACACTCAATATTGTATATTTTTTGCCGTACTGTGTGTTGGCTTATTTTCTATCGGCTGTAGCACCTCTATGCCTACTATCCAACTGCAACCCCTTGAAAAAAATACCGGCATATTTATTCTCCAGCCCGGCTCTGTGGATATCGGCACTATCACCGCCACCCCAAAAAAATATGAAAATTTTGCCCTTTATGCCCGGCAATATTTAGATAAGTCATTGAATGATAAACTCTTACAAATAAACAAAACTAAAACGGTTGACTCTCAGACACATTCCAATCCTTTAATAATCAATGAGTATATTTCATTCATTCATGATGCCGAGCCCGGAAAAACGGCTACCGTATCAGTTACTAATACGGAGCAGAACCTTGCCTTGTTTAATGACACCGGCAGTATCAAAATCTTTTTTACCTTCAATATAAATGAACAAAAAACCGGGAACCTTATGTGTTCATCAACGATAACTCATTATTTAAAAACAACTAACAAAGAAAATATCTACAAATCGATTCGTTTCTCCACTGAAAACTTCTTAGCTGAATATATTCCTGTCTCAATCCCAATATCAGCAAATACCTTAAGAGGTAGGACCAAATATGACCGGCTGGGCCGCGATTTAATCGCTCAGGGCAAATTGGATGAAGCGCTAGTCCATTTCCTGAAAGCTATTGACGCTCAACCCAATGACCACGCCGCTCTTTACAATGCCGGCCTGGTCTGTGAAGCACTTGGCCGATACCTTCAGGCCCAACAATATTACCTCAGAGCAAAAACTATTGGGAACCGCAATGTGTATAATTTGAGTTACCAACGTATAAAACAAAGACTTAAACAATAAAATATGAAAATTTACAGTTCAGACACACTAACTGACTTCCCCACCCCATCAAAAGGCTCGGTGGTCACCATAGGTAACTTTGACGGAGTCCATCTGGGCCATCAGGCCATTATCAATCTGGCCAGAAAAATAGCGCAGGATAATAAGTTGCCATTGATCGGAATGACCTTTGAACCTTCACCGGAAAGGTTCCTGCGCCCTAAACGGGCGCCCGGAATTCTGACCCCCCTGGATATCAAAATCAAACTGCTCGAGCAACAGGACCTGGATCACCTGATTATTATTAAAGTAACCAAAGAGTTCCTGGACCAGGAACCGCATGAATTTGTGGAAAAAATCCTGGTCAACGGCTTAAATGTTAAACATATTATCGAAGGCCAGACCTTTAATTTTGGTGCGCGAGGGTCCGGTAGTATGGTCACGCTGAAAGACCTAACTAAAAAATACAGCATTGAATCCCATATGCTCTCCTCCGTCACCGCAGCCCTGGATAAACCCACCCAGACCGCATTCAGCAGTTCCCTGATACGCAGTTATGTCTCTACCAGCCAGTTTGATAATATACGGACCTGCCTGGGACGTGATTATATGGTGGCCGGCCAGGTAGTCTCTGGTAAGGGCCGGGGCCGGAAACTGGGATACCCTACCGCCAACCTGGAATTGTATGACAAACTTCAACTTGTCCCGGAAGATGGCGTATTTGCCGGGTACGCCCAACTCGGTAATGACTTCCATGAGGCATGGGATCAAAATACCAAAATCCCCTCAGCCATCAGTATCGGCCGCTGCATTACCTTCCCAGACGGAAACTGGCAGGTGGAAGCCTATCTGATGGACCATAAAGTCAATAAAATTGATTTTCTCGGTAAACATATTTTGCTTTCCCTCGTCGAAAGGATCAGACCTCAGCAGCATTTTACCTCCGCCCAGGCCCTCGCTCAAACCATTAAAAGCGATTGCCAGACCATCAAACATATACTCGATGATTACGAATCAAATCCCCGGAAAGGAGTGACATCATAGATACACACTTTCAACAGGCTCAGTCTTTAATAGAATCATCCCAGAATATTCTGATAACCACCCACATCCGCCCGGACGGCGACGCCATCGGCTGTATGGTGGCTCTAAAAAACGTCATCGAACAGGCCTGCCCCACCACCCATGTAAAACTATTATCTCTGAGTAATGTGGGAGATATGTATACCTTTATGCTGCCGGATGATGTCTGGATACTCGATAAAAATCTTACCCGCATGGATATTGAGGCAGGAAAATTAGATGCCTTTGATTTGATAATTATTGTTGATACCCGGGCATCCCGCCAGTTGGAAGGGATTAGTGACTATCTGACTCAATATATGCATAACAAAGACTCGGCCGGCCCCGCCGTGTTAATCATTGACCATCACCTCTCCGGCGACATTGAGGGATCATGTCACCTGGTTGACACCCGCGCCGCCGCCGCCGGCGAGATTATCTATGAATTGTGTAAATATGCCGGCTGGAACCTCGATCAAAATTCCGCCTCCGCCCTGCTGGCCGCCATCGGCACCGATACCGGCTGGTTTCGTTTCGAAAATACTTCCGCCCAGACGTTCGATATCGCCTCCCAACTTGTTAGCGCCGGTGCAAAACCTGACACCATATACCAAAAAATCAACCAGAACCATCCTCCCGAGAGAGTACGCCTGCTCGCCCTGACGCTCGATACCCTGGAACTCCATGCGGACAACCGCCTGGCCATCATGCATATCACCAACGAAATGCTCAAACAAACCGGCGCCAAACGCAGCCATATCGAAAACATCGTCAACGAACCCCAGCAAATCGGCTCCGTCATCGCCGTAGCACTGCTGGTCGAACTGGAAAACGGCCATACCCGCGCAAGCCTCCGCAGCAAATCTCTTATCAACGTCAACGAAATCGCCCAAACCTACGGGGGCGGCGGCCACGCCCGCGCCGCCGGCCTGACCATCGATGAACCACTCCATAGCGCAAAAATAATAATTATCAATACTATCATAAAAGCCCTGGACCAGACATAATATTAATACACGATTTGCTCATGGATTGATCAAAATGACTATGCTGCTCTATTGTTCAGACCCCATGAATCCCTCCCAACCTGATGAAGCTTACCACAATGAAGCCAAAGCGGCCGAATCATTAAATCTTGATTATACCATTTTCAGCTTCGAAGCTTTGGTCCATGAAAATAACCCGATCAAAGCCATGAAAAGAATTCCTGAAATTCATGATAATCAACTCGGCATCTACCGGGGCTGGATGTTGAAACCAAAATATTACCAACGACTCTATGATGCTCTACGAAAAAAAAATATCCAGTTGATAAACACCCCCGAAGCTTATATTCACTGCCATTATTTACCTCAGTCATATAATATAATTAAACCATATACCCCCAAATCAATTTGGTTACATAAATCAGATGGAATATCGATAGACAAAATCATGGAAATCCTGAAATCCTTTGGCTCCCGGCCGGTCATTGTAAAGGATTTCGTCAAATCACTTAAACACTACTGGCACGAAGCCTGCTTTATCCCTTCCGCTTCCAACCGAAACGACGTAGAACGAGCGGTCGGGAAGTTCCTTAAATGGCAGGATGAAGACCTCAACGAAGGACTGGTCTTTCGTGAATACGTGGAACTCGAGCCTCTCACTACCCACTCCAAAAGCCAAATGCCCTTGAGCCGGGAATACCGCATATTCGTCTTTGACGGCCAACCTGTCTATACTTGCCAGTATTGGGAAGAAGGGGATTACGACAATATCACTCCAAACCTCGAACCATTTGGACCTGTACTAACCAACGTTAAGAGCCGCTTTTTCACCCTGGATATTGCCCGACGAAAGGATGGAA
>JAFGHE010000239.1 GCA_016930295.1 Sedimentisphaerales bacterium | reverse complement strand
TCAATCTGCCCGGTCCATGCATTGGTGCGATTAATCGTCGTGGACCCGTCCGGGTAGCCAATCGACGTGCGGTAGCCGAATTGGTCATAGCCGTAACTCACTTCCCGCTGCGTGCCGCCGAAGAGCGTCTGTTTTTCGCTGGTCAGCCGCCCCAGGGCATTATAGGCAAACACCGAGGCGGATATATCATTGCCGTCGATGGTTTTTCCCGCCGTAACGGGCCGCCCCAGGCCGTCATAGGTAAACATTTCGGCAAAATACGCCGCGTTGGGATCATAGACGTTCGGATCGGCCATATAGGCCCAATCCCCGCCGCATCGGCAACCGTCTGGTTTTTTCACCAAAAGCAGTGATCCAAACGATCATTTACTGGCGATATTTCTAATTATAACCTTTGAAAGAGCCAAAATCTTAAGTGCCGATGAATATTTGCACCCTATGGGATTTTATTGCAATTAGCATGTTTATCTGCATAGTTCTAAAACCCTCTCCCCCTGCGGGGACTCCCCCCTTGGCGGAGGGAGAGGTTTTGTGTTCCACGCCCTGCGGGCTTTTTTTTTCGGCGTCGGGCGGTTATGTTTTTTGCCGGATGGATTCTTCGATTGCGGTTGCCACGATGTAATCGGGCACTTTTTCTAAATCGGGTTTTTCCAAATACGTCTGGATGATACTCTGGTCGGGAAATGCCCCCGCCAGGCGGATGATCTCATCGGCCCGCCGGCTCATCTGTTCCGCTGTCATGTCCGGCTCCGCTTTGAGGCAGACCAGCGCCATCAATGCGTCCAGCTCCCGTCGACTGTCGTACCAGCTTAGCTGCGTTTCCAGCTCATAGGAAATGGCGGAGCGAACCGTGTCAAAGAGATATTGAATCCCCGTCGGATTATACGTCTCCAGCCGTTCATCCCAAAACGCCGCACACGCCTCCAGATAGGCGGCATATCCGTCCTCGTTCAGCATCCTCGGGTACCGTTTGTCTATCTCGGCAGACAACAGCCGGTCCATCCGCTCGACCGCCTGCTCTTTAAGCGGGTGGAGCCGGTCATACAGCGCTTCATAATACGCATTCAACAGAACCGTTGAGAGTTTCATAGCCAGCTTTGGTTTAAGGAATGCTCATTGTACAACATTTTATCATTCATCTTTTTGGGGGCCAGAACGAGTATTGATTTATTAATTCTTTTTGATTGCCTGGACACGTTTTACTAATTTATCATTCGAAATGTAATTTTCAGCTAAATCTGATATACAGGAGTCGGTTAAAGACATATTTAAATCCTTAATTGCCTGCTTTTTCTCGGAGACAGACTTTGATGATTTCAAAATTGAATCTAACTGTGGAAGCAAGTCCTCAAAAGTATGTTTTGGATAAATTGTTTTGGATCCTCTTGTTATGAAAATGCAATCATTATCTTCAAAATCCTCTTTTAAGAGGCTAATCTCAGTGTCAACCCTACCTACAACTGCATCCGTATTATACTCTAATGGAATGTCTGACCTTGTAACAAGGAACATAGATCTAGTGATGCCTTCTGTTGTTGTAAAGCGAATTATTTCGGGATTATTTGTATCCAGTTCCGCACTTACTACAAAAGGGAGGGAACGTATCACTTGTTCCATCACATCCCTCTCATTATATAGATCTCGATGCTTTCTTAGAAATTCATGCTTCGCCGATAAATACTCACTAACGACATCGTCGTTTATTGAACTGTCAGAATCAATTTCTGCTGGCATATCGGGGTCGACCTCTCCACTGGGAATATTTGTTAACAATTCAACTGGTTGACGAACCAATTTGCCGTTAATGAACACCCCCTAACCTTTACGTTGTATACTAAAGGGAGTATCAATATATTCACCGTGAAGAAATAAGAAGCCTTGATCAACAGTCATAATCTCTCCCACACCAAATTTATCAATATAAAGTAACTCCTGGGCCAAATTTTTCAATCTCACGTCAAGTTGGGGAGGAGCACTGAAATTATTAATAAAATTCCCCACATCCATAGAAAGGTGCCAATTTGTTGGCTTAAGTTTAAGTTCTTTTTCCTCTATAGATATGTCTGACGAAATAATTTTAATTATTTCCGGCAGTCTATAAGCAGTCGTATACGGAGTCAGTCGTCTATGGCCTCCTGTATCTGAGAATAAATAGGTATTATTTTCGCTTAAATATTTTTCGTAATATTCACGGGTAATATTTAATCTTTTGACAATTCTCTGTAGTTGGTCTTCCGGCATCGTTTTGGGATCTCCCTGAATAATAAATTTGAGACCGCCTAAATTCCGAATCGGTGAATTTATTATTATTTCGTTTACATAAAGTGATAATCCTCGCCGGGAGATCCGATAAGGCGGTTCTACGTATTTTCCTTCAATAAAAACGAATCCGGAATTAATTTCGTCCCCCTCTGTAACTCCGTACTTATCAGTATAGGAATCTGATGAGAAAACAGGTGTGGATATACCTGCTATAATTATAACAACAATTAATTTACATGCATATTTTCGATCTCTCTTCATTTTCAGCGTCCTTCCTATTTATATGGCGAAAGGTAACCGGGGTTATTGTTTGTACATTGCATCTGCAACTCACTGTATAACTGCACCGCCTGCCATTGTTGTAAGTGGCAGGGGATTGATTCAGGTTACACCTTGCAGGCGGTATAGGGGATCGTAGTCAAGGGGAATTCCTTAATTTAATATTGGATAATGATGAATGGACAAAATCCTCTCATCGTATATAACCACCCCGGCCTTCGGGCACTCCTCCTTATAAAGGAGGGGAGCTTTTGATGGCTTCGAATCGGTAAAAAGGGCTTTGGCATTGGCGGGAAATGGTGTTATAATGCCGGAAATTCATGGAATGAACACGATTTTTAGTCGCAGGAGATAACGCATTGGTTGAAATGACACTTCTGGAAACGCATGGGCTGGTCAAGCGGTATTCCGGCCGGACCGTGGTCAACGAGGTCAATGTGACCATCGGGCAGCGGTCGATTGTGGGCCTTTTGGGCCGCAACGGCGCGGGCAAAACGACCACATTCCGGATGTGCGTCGGCATGATCGTACCCGAGGAAGGCACCGTCTTCTTCGAAGGGCACGATGTGACCAAGCTGCCGATGTACAAACGCGCCCGGCTGGGGATGGGGTACCTGTCGCAGGAACCCAGCGTGTTTCAGCGGCTGACCGTGCGGCAGAACCTGCTGGCGATCCTGGAAACGATGGCCATCGGCAGGGCGGAACGAAAACGCCGCACCGCCGACTTGATCGACCGGTTTGGTCTCACTGAGGTAGCCAACAGCCAGGCCCGGGTGCTCAGCGGCGGCGAACGGCGAAAACTGGAAATCGCCCGCGCGATGGTGACCAATCCGTCACTGATCCTGCTGGATGAGCCGTTTTCCGGCGTGGATCCCATTGCGGTTGAAGAACTGCAGACCGAGATCCGCCGGCTGGTCGCCTCCGGTGTGAGCATCCTGATCACCGACCACAACGTCGAGC
>JAFGHE010000238.1 GCA_016930295.1 Sedimentisphaerales bacterium | reverse complement strand
TTGTTATGAGGGATTGCACTGGAAGGATAAGCCTTTATTTTTTCTAATCCAAAAAGATTTTACACACTGATGGTTATACTACCACATATGTTCCACCAAGGTAATCTACTAACGTATTAAATTCCTCAACGCTTGGCACGTGCCATCCAGCAGGGGCAATATTTCTTGTATCGGTTACAGCATACCAATTGTATAACAAACCGTATAGTGAAAAATAATTGTCTTTGAGATTATAAACCCAGCAGGAGCCTTCTGAGATCCGCCGCCAATTATCTATTATATTGGATATGGAGTCACCATTTCCGTAATGTTTAACTTTAAGGTTTTCGGCCATCCAAATCTGGTTACCAATTTTTATTGTCTTGTAGGTATTGCCATCAATATCTTTAACAGGTTCATCGACACTTATCGAAATTTCTGGCTCTGTTGATTTCTTCCCGCAATAATGGAAGATCAGAGAAATTAATATTAGCAAAACGGGTATTCGATAAATTTTGTGTATCATTTTTTATCCCCGCTTTTATGAATAACTTTATAAAAATTATTATTCTCCTATGATACTCAATAATACAATTTTGATTAAAACTAAAGAAAATAGAGATTTATCCTTGGAGAAACAACCCATTTCCAAGCTCACGAGCAAATAATTTAAACTACAGCGATGCGAAAACTGGTAAAGGTATTTAGTATAATTAGATTATCGATGAGCAGATAAAAATATAGTAAAAATAAAAATCTTGAATGTCAAGAAATATTTCTCAAGACATGAAAATGGTCATAAGTTATTAAATATTATGAAAATCTGCCACCATGGCCAAGGCTCTATTCCTCCCAATCATCCCACTGCTGCTCAGGATAAATAGGATCGAGCTGCTTGAAATAATAGTACCACTTGGCTTTTGGGGTATCTGGATAGAACGTGTAAAACAGCTGTGACTTCAAGGTGACATTCCCGCTTGCATCCCGCGTGAGCGTGTCCTGGTTGATGATGTATTTCAGCGTGTCATCAGTGCTGGTCCGGATCACATAGGTGATGCTGAAAGCGTCCACGGTTTTCCAGGTGGGATGTTTGTAAACAGTGGTGAAGGTCCCCTTCCTGCTATCAGGCCACAATACCTTTGCAGTGGTTACGACATTATCCACGTCATAATCCGCTTACAGCTTCTGATACGCGCCGGATTCGGTCCAGCCCGGGATGAAATCATACGGATACAGTTTGTGGATCGGGATGGACCAGTTCTCCAGGTGATATTCCTGAATGGCGCCTTCCTTGATATGTTGAGCCGCAATACAGGTATCCCCGAGCGAAGCGCTGGTCAGCGTACCCCGAGCACCCTCGCGTCCACGGCCCCAGTATCAAGGTCTATGCTTTGAATGCTGTAGTTTTCAATCACTCTTGAATCTACGGACTGGCCTTTTAATTTCAAATTGGTGATGCTCAAGTCCTTGATAAAGGCTCCATCAACCATGCCTTCAGTTGAAAAATCAGTTCCGAGTATGACCTTTCCTTTGGCCTTCCCCCATGTACTATACAAAATATAGTCGCTGCCTCCGAGGGGATCAATATAAAGATGGTACGGACCGGTGATTTTGACGTAAAACTCATGGGCTTTCTATTCTGTGCTCCAGAGACCGTCTATGGTCTCTATATCCGAGGGGCTTCCCGTCACCCCGCGCAGCTGGGCAGTATAGGTGGAGTCCGGCAGTCTGATTCTGTAAACCGTCGAGTCCGTCTGTGAGATTAACAGGACCGGACAGAGGACAATAAGGCATAAAAACAGCTTTTTCATTATAATACCCCCATTTCATTCAATTCCGGAAATTTTCGTGAAAGACCCCTTTCCGATTCCATATACTTTTCCAGGCTCGATTCCGTAGATTTTGTGCGGCCAGCCTGAGGAGGGCATGTCAAAGGAAGTCAGAGTCTTATACAGGCGCGCCCTCCGAATCCGACGGGATTTATCCGACGAGGAATAATTCCCTTGACTTTAATGTTCATTATTGATATTTTGTTCACTATAAAGTGAACATTTGATAGGAGTGAACATTATGAGAGGTCATGGCGGCCTAAAAAACATCTTTGCCGACAAGGCAACTCTGGTTTTGCGAGAAATGCTTGCCCGGCCCGATCGAAAATGGGTCACGCGTGACTTTATATCTCAGTGCGGGATCAGCCTTGGATTGGCGCAGGGTGTCCTCGAAACGATGTCACAGAGAGGATATGTGGAGAGAATAAAAAAGGGCCCCGTGAGTTATTCGATTCTTGCAGACAAAGACAGGGTTCTCGAAGATTGGAGGGAAGAATACCGATTTGGATTCAACAGGATCGAAACTTATTATTCTCCGGATAAAAACATCTGGCCGAGGATCAAAACATGTTTGAAAGGCAAATCCTATGCATTCACGCTCCATTCAGGGGCAAATCTGATCACATCTTTTGTCCTGACGGATCATGTTTATTTCTATTTCAGCCCCCAGGATCGCGAAAGGGAGATTCTTGATCTGCGTCAACAGCTTGACCTCAAGGAACTTGTCAGCGGCGGCAACATACACATCATTCGTCCTTATTATAAAAATAGCGTTTACAGCGGCTTTCAAAATATAAAAGGATATCAGGTTGTTTCCAGCTTGCAGCTGTATCTGGACCTTTATCATTTTCAGCCACGCGGCCGCGAGCATGCTGAATATTTAAAACATCTTTTTGAAGAAGAGGGGAAAAGTCTATATGAATCGCGATGAAATTATACTGCTCTTCTATGATGTCCTGTATGACATTCGGGATTACCTTCCGGGATTGACGCTCGTAGGCGGCTGGCTGCCCTATGTTTATTCGAATCATCTATGGAAAAGGACGATTCATCCACCTGTTACGACTGTGGATATCGATTTCGGCTTGGGGCAGTCCGGTTGTGCAGGATATTCCAGGACGATCTACGAGACACTTTCTTCATTGGGATACAAAGAACGCCATTTGAGCATGGATAGAAATTTTCCTGTCGTGTTGTACAAAGAATCAGTTCCAGTCGAATTCATCACGTACCCGGCCGTTAATTTGCGGTCCATTGAAAAAATCGCGGGAAAAGAAATACATATCAATAAAATCGATCAATTTGGTTTCTTATTAAAACATCGGATTCAAATCGGTATTCAACAGGAGAAGCAGAAATTAACATTATATTGTCCGAAGCCGTCGGCTTTCTTATATCATAAAGCGGCGACTTACATGAACAGGGAGTACAGGGAAAAGCAGTCAAAGGATTTATATTATATGTATTTCATTCTGAGATATGCACCTGATATTGAAAATATTCTTAACGATGTCTCCCAATATGCACTCAAAAATATTTTCAAAGACGCACCGGCGAATTTGGATGCCGATTTCAGCAGAATATTCAGTCGGGGTTGCCTTCTGGTTGAGCGCGAGAACGGACCTGATGATATGATTCATGATGTCAGACAGGATATCTTCGATCGGTTCAAGCGATTCAGAGAGGCGATCAACCAGGCTGGAAAATCAAGGGCTTAAAAGTTATGGGCGATACCGGGATCAAACCAGTGACCTCTGCCTTGTAAGGCAGATGCAATATTCTGTTAATTTTTATCTTGCGATTATTCGTGCAATCAAATCCGCAATCCCTTTTTATCTAAAAAAATAAATTTTATAAATTTTTGCTCGCGCTTCGCGCGAGAAATATTCAAATATACAAATTTTCAATTATCCCTGAGCAGACGAACTGAAAAACCGTAGTGCTTATTGATTTCTTCCCGGTACACATCCGTTTTGCCGGAAAGCAGGTTCCGGTACCAGGCATTGTGCACACCGTTCTCGGTAGATGACCAGAAGCTGGCGTCAGAGCCCAGGCCATCGAAGCTGCCGACGTTACCGTAGCGGTACCCGCCCGGAAGCGCTGTAAATCCACTTTCATTCGTGGCGCCTGCGTTTGATCCCTTCCAATGAGCAGTGCCGGTCTCCTTTATTTTTCCTCCTGCCACATATTCTCCTCCCAAATGATCTAACAAGGTCTGCCATTCAGAATCACTCGGTACATGCCAGCCTGGAGGAGCAATATTTCGACTGTCATTTACCGCCAGCCAATTGTAAAGGCATCCATAAGTTTCTAATTTTTTCCCATCATTCGCATAGACACAGTATGATCCATTCTGTGAATACACCCAAAGTGAGTTGTTGGTGATACGCTGAATTGCATCCCCATTCCGGTATTTCGTCTCCCTCAGGTTTTCCGCCATCCAAACCTGGTTTCCAATTTTTACGGTTTTATAGGATCTTCCGTCATTGCCGGTCATCGTATCAGAATCAGATTCCGAGGAGGCTCCCATCACACGTACCTTCCCAACCAAAACTACATGATACAGCCTGTCCGCCCCATACCCCACGTCAATGATCTGATATCCCGGCATGAGATACGCTTCGGCCTTACTCTCTATCCAGTCCTTTTTCATTACGAAGTTTTCGATTTCCGTAACAGATTTAATATTGACGCCCGCCCTCTCCACTGCCTGGAGTTTTGCGTCCATAATGGCTTCGTCCCGGTCCACGCGTTCTGAACTTTTCCTGCCGTCGGAAATGCCTTTAATCGATACATCGATGATTTCCTGAGAAAAGATGGAGGGGATCAATAAAAAAATAAGAAAAATAGATAAATAAAATCGCATTGGGTCTCCCGCGAATTGTTTTTGTATCACGTAAGGGTATTCAGAGAAAGCCCGCATATTGTAACTCTATTGATAATATAAAAATTTTTTTCTTCCCCGGCAATTGTTTTTTGAGCGCCACGCTCCCAATGCTCCGCCAGGGAATCAAATCCATGTTGATGAGTATCAATCCCGGGGTCGGCGGGACGTTCAACCTCTCTTCATCAACAGCTCTATCTCTTTTCTGCCCGGGGCGGAGGGCTGGGCGCCGAGCCGGGTGACGGACAGCGC
>JAFGHE010000237.1 GCA_016930295.1 Sedimentisphaerales bacterium | reverse complement strand
TGAAAAAATACAAACACCTGGTCGGCAATTACGGCGGCGCCTGGCAGGATCAGCGCAGGGAATTTAAGGAATTTCCCGGCGCGATTCTCATGACCACAAACTGTATCCAAAAACCATCAGACTCTTACTCGGATAGAATTTTCACGACCGGACTGGTGGCATGGCCGGGGGTAAGACATATTGCGGACAAGGATTTTACGCCGGTCATAAAAGCGGCACAAGCGTCGAGAGGTTTTTCCGAAGATGCTCCTGAAAGGACAATCACCATCGGCTTTGCACGTAATACCGTGATGAGCGTGGCGGATAAGGTGATTGACGCAGTAAAGACCGGAAATATCAAACACTTCTTTCTCATCGGCGGATGCGACGGCGCCAAGCCGGGCCGAAATTACTACACTGAATTTGCCGACTCAGTTCCCAAGGACTGTGTCATCCTCACCCTGGCCTGTGGTAAATATCGGTTTAATAAGCTTGACTTCGGTGATATCGGCGGAATCCCGCGTCTGCTCGATATCGGCCAATGCAATGACGCCTATTCCGCCGTCCAGATCGCCGTGGCCCTGGCCCAGGCATTCGATACGGACGTTAACTCGCTACCGCTTTCCTTAATCCTGTCCTGGTTTGAACAAAAAGCAGTCGCGATTCTGCTTACCCTGCTCCATCTGGGCATCAAAAATATTCGCGTGGGGCCTTCGCTGCCGGCCTTCGTCAGTCCGGCGGTACTGAATGTACTGGTAGAAAACTTCAATATCATGCCCATCACCACCGCCCGGGAAGACCTGCAGGCAATATTATCCAATTAATCTCTGATCCGGGACAATCTCATGTGAGTATTGTCCCGGATTTTTTCATCATACTTGGACTATCCCCCCTGTCGGGATAGATTCTGCCTGGAGAGCACAAATGCATATTTTTACCAAACCAGCGGTGAAATTCGCCATATTATAAAATTGATATAAAAATGTTGACTTTTTGTAATGAATTTGATAATTTATTAAAATACAACCCGATAAGTGCTTTTATGTAATGATATGCAAAATATTTGGGTAATTATAACTGCGAGTACGATAAGAGTTTTTCATTAACAGGTCCATAGTGGCAAAAACCATTATCGTCCTGTCAACTGTAATGGTGTATTTTAAATAGCTTAAAACACTTGAATATTTCGAATAAGATAAACAAAAATGTCAAAAAAAGAAACCCTCCAAAATCAGCCTAAAAATCCGAATCGCCGGGAATTGATAAAATCAGGATTGTACTACGGCTTAGCCGCCGGGTTACCAGCCACTCTCATACTAAAAGGCTTTAGTAAAAGTCAAACCAGTAAACGACCAAATGTCGTTTTGATTTCGATTGACACTACCAGAAATGATCATTGTAATATTCTCCATAAATATAAAAGAGATACCACACCAAACCTCCGCCAGTGTGCTCAGAACGGAGCCTATTTCAGAATGGCCTATGCGCCGACGGCATCAACCATGCCCTCCCATGCAACCATGTTTACATCTTTGTATCCCGTCAACCACGGAGTTTTAAAGAACGGACTTAAATTACTCCCTCATAATTATACCCTCGCGGAACACTTAAGTGCACACAAGTACCAAACAGCCGCTGTTGTGAGCCTGTTTTTATTGGATACCAAATTCGGTTTTGCCAAAGGTTTCTCTTTTTATGATGACAAGTACATATTATCAAAAGCCTCCTGTAAATGGAGATCCTGGGAAGGTCATGATGTTGAAGGCGGCTTCGATCAACGCGCCGATGATACCACCACAAAAGCGATTGATTGGCTGCAGAACAAACGGGATCCAGATAATCCCTTTTTCCTCTTCCTGCATTACTATGATCCACACTTCCCCTACGTTCCTCCCCGGAAGCGCCTGCCCCCCCTCAAGCCGGGTGAGAACTATTCCGGTCCCTCTGACGAATTAATCCATCGCTATGACGGAGAAGTTGCCTATGTTGATTACGAACTGGGACTCCTTTTCAATAAACTCAATGAAATGGGCCTTGAGGAAAATACCCTCGTTATCATCACCTCAGATCATGGTGAAGGCCTTTTTCAGCATGGTCATATGGCCCATGCTATTTTTATCTATGAAGAATCCGTCCGAGTGCCCCTTATTTTTCGCTGGCCGGGTCATATTGTGCAAAACCAGGTTTTTAACGCCCCGGTCAATTTAATCAGTCTGGCGCCGACTATTCTCGATTTGATCGGAGTGGAACGTGATGGTTGCCCGTTTGAAGGACAAAGTCTGGCGCCGACACTTCGCGGCGAATCCAAACTGGACATAAATCGTCCGGTTTTTCTCTATCGCGAACATTACAAGGGGGCTTTTAAAAATGTTTTTCATAAGTTTCATGTAAACGGTGTTGAAAAAGTGGCTCGCACTAACAAAATCTGGCTCAAAGGTGATAAATTCGGCATTCGCATGAGAAACTGGAAGTATATAGAAGGTGAAGAAGAAAACACCAGAGAATTGTTTAATCTTGCCAATGACCCTCATGAATTGAATAACATCTTTAACAAAGAGCCTAAGGTTGTCACAGAAATGACTACTTTGTTACAGAAATGGAAAGATAAGCATATCACCGCTAAAATTGCCCCGGCTGCTATCCCAAAAGACGATCTCGACAAGCTTAAATCATTAGGTTATATCGAATAATTCTGGATAAGATATATTATATTTAGAGCTTCTAACAAAACTTAAAATTTATAGCATTCCAACATAATAGAATGCACCCAATAATACAGAACGCTTCGTGGATATCATCCCGGCGTTCATAACAAACACGAAGGCGACGAAATTGATGCAGCCAAGACAACGATCTTTCAACAACCCAACGATAGACCCCCAAGCCGCTATGTTCTTTAACACGACGATGGGCCAGATAGGGCTTGATACCCAAGTTGCGCAAAAACTGACGCAAGTCGTTCGAGTCATAGGCACGATCGCCACAAAGACTGTCCGGATGCTGACGGGGTTTTCCTCGTTTACCCGCCACCGGGGGGATACTCATCACCAAACGTTTCAATTGGGTCGAATCGTGACGATTCGCTCCGGTCAGCGCAATCGCCAGTGGGATACCGTTGGCGTCCGTGAGCAGATGATGTTTCGTGCCCATTTTTCGTCGATCCGTGGGATTCGGGCCCGTTTTTGCCCCCCAAAAATGGCCCAGACTGAGGCACTGTCGATGACGGCACGGGACCAATCCAAATGGTCTTTTTCTCGTAAGTGCTTGAGTAATAAGCAATGGATATGCGCCCAAACTCCGGCCGTTTGCCATTCCTTCAGTCGACGCCAGCAGGTCATGCCAGAACCGCACTTCATTTCGCGTGGAAGGAATTCCCAGGGGA
>JAFGHE010000236.1 GCA_016930295.1 Sedimentisphaerales bacterium | reverse complement strand
CACTTTTGACGGTAGCATCATTATAAATTAATACATTTTTTCCGGTACCAGTAAGGTTACTCAGTTATTGACCTTAAGAGATAATGATCACTGCCACAAGTGATTTCTGATTATATGGGTAACAAGTGATTTTACGAACTGCCTTATTCCCCAAACATCAACCCCGAAATTATGTTTTGTGATTTCCATCACGACGCCGGCGTCAAAAGTATTTCGAACGGTTGTTTCCGGATTAAAAACAACGATTTTAAATGCCAATATCCACTTTTGACGCTGGCATCCATCATATTGTAGTAGAATAACTATGGCAGTGTGATAGAAGTTGATACGGCTATTCCGGAGAAACTTAAGACATTTCCCGACGTTTCTGATAAAGTTGTAATCAAGGGCAGTGCGACGAAAGCCGCAGTACGTAAAAAGCAATGAAAGCTCAATAAAAGGTAAGACTGCATGTTTGGATTGGAGACAGCACTGGATCGGCTTTATTTTTTCCATTCCGGGTGTCGTGGTCGTTTTGTTATTTATCCGGGCAGTTGCGTCGGTCGGAGGATGACAGTTACATAACACTATTGATAATCAATCTAAAAAATCGATTGTTGAACTTTTAAGAAAGGGATATTTATGAAATCATACATATCTTCGATAAAAAGTTGTTTGTTAATTGGTTTAGTATGTATATTGTTGACGGGTTTTTCAGCCCGGGCCGCCATGACGGCCGAAGAAGGGTGGGCCATGCTTCCGGGGGTTCTCGAGCAGATTCAACCGCCCACATTCCCCGATAAGAATTTTGATATTACCCGCTACGGTGCTGAGGGCAGCGGTTCTACGGACTGCACCCAGGCTTTTGTCAAAGCCATTGATGCGTGTCATGCTGCCGGCGGCGGCAGGGTAGTTGTTCCTGAAGGCGTTTATCTCAGCGGTGCCATCCACCTGAAAAGCAATGTCAATTTGCATCTTAAAGAAGGTGCGGTAATCAGCTTTTTTACCAACACGGACGATTATCCCATCGTCTATACCCGGTTCGAAGGTACCGAGTGTATGAACTTTTCCCCTTTGGTTTATGCGTTTGAGCAGGAGAACATCGCGATTACCGGCAGTGGTACACTTGACGGTAATGGCAGTCATACTAACTGGTGGCGCTGGAGATGGACACACAAATCCGACATAAAGTTGTTAAACGAACAGGGTGACAAGAGTATTCCTGTCAAAAAGAGAGTGTTTGGCCAGGGGCATAAACTGCGTCCAAATATGATCCAGCCGTATCGTTGTAAAAATATCCTGATTGAAGGCGTGACGATTAAAAACAGCCCGATGTGGCATATCCATCCGGTACTGAGCCAGAACATCACCGTGCGAAACGTCAAGGTCATTGGGCATGGACCCAACAATGACGGTTGTAATCCCGAATCCTGCAAGAACGTTTTGATCGAAGGATGTTATTTTGATACGGGTGACGACTGCATCGCAATTAAGTCCGGGCGAAACACGGATGGACGACGGGTCAATGTGCCGTCGGAAAATATCATCATCAGAGACTGCATGATGAAGGAAGGTAATGGCGGTGTCGTCATCGGCAGTGAAATATCGGGAAGCGCCCGTAATATATTAGTTGAAGATTGTGTTATGAACAGCCCCAATCTGGATCGTGGATTGCGAATTAAGACCAACTCGATTCGTGGTGGAGTGGTTGAAAATGTCTTTATGCGAAATGTGATAATGAAGGAGGTTAAAGAGGCTGCTTTGAAAATTAACTACCACTATCAGGAAGGTGATAACGGCGACTTCCCGCCGACGGTACGCAATATTTTCATGACTAATGTTCACTGCTATAAAAGCAAATATCCCTGGCATATTCGGGGTTATGATCATAATCCTGTACGAAATGTTGTCTTAAAAGGATGCACTTTTGAGAATACCGAAAAAGAAGGTCTCACGGAAGGTATAGAAGGCTTTTTCATCTTGCCTGCAGATAAAAAATCCGTATCGGATAACTGGGGAGAAAAGATGACTTATTCGATCATTAAACGAAACTCTGATTACTGGAGCCTGGATTTCTCCGACAGGCCTAAGTGGAGCTATACTTATGGCCTGGTCTTCAAGGCCATGTGGGAGGTCTACAAAAAAACCGACGATCTGCGTATTTTCAATTACATCGAAGGTTATTATGACCGATTAATTGACGATGATGGAACGATTCAAACTTATGATATTAAAAAATACAATATCGATAACATTAATCCAGGCAAGGCCTTGATTTATCTGTATGACAAAACGAAAAAGCAAAAATATAAAACGGCAATCATGACCCTTCGCAATCAAATGAGGGATCATCCTCGCACCAGCGAAGGGGGCTTCTGGCACAAGAATCGATACCCCCATCAAATGTGGCTGGATGGAGTATATATGGGCTCAGCATTTTTAGCGCAGTATGCAAATTATTTCGATGAGCCGGAGTTGTTTGACGACGTTGTAAACCAGATATTATTGATGGAAAAGCACGCTCGTGATCCGCAAACCGGATTGCTTTATCACGCTTGGGATGAAAGCCGTCAGCAGAGATGGTCCAACAAACAAACCGGTCAATCACCGCATTTCTGGGGCAGGGCGATGGGCTGGTATTCCATGGCAATCGTAGATGTGCTGGATGAATTGCCCGAGGAACACCCAAAACGCAAAGAGGTTATGGCGGTTCTTGGCCGTATGTTTGATGCTCTGGCAAAAGTACAGGATTCCAAAACCGGTTTGTGGTATCAAGTGCTGGATCAGGGCGACCGAGAAGGCAATTATCTGGAAGCTACTGCTTCCTGCATGTTTGTTTATTCTATGGCCAAAGCCGTATATAAAGGTTACGTGGAGGATAAATTTCTGAACATTGCCAAAAAGGGTTATGAGGGTATTCTCAACGATCTGGTAACTGTTGATGAAAACGGGTACGTAAATCTTCATCAATGCTGTTCGGTTGCCGGTTTGGGCGGCGATCCTTATCGTGATGGTTCATTTGAATATTACATTACGGAAAAAGTAAGAAAAAATGATCCCAAAGGCATCGGGCCATTTATATTGGCTGGTCTGGAATTTCAGAAGATCGAACAATAGAAACACTTGACCGGGGATTGATTATGAACCGCAGGATAAAGCTGACATATTCGCAAAATACCATTGGTTCGTTAAGAAAGGAACAATGATGAAACTTAACGGAATAAAAACGAAGTCTTTATTGTTATGTCTTCTGTTGTGTTGTATGGTTTGTGGTGGAGCCGATGCCGGCCGGTTTTCGTGGGACAAATATAAGTCAAAGCCCGATACCTGGTATCGCAGCGATGAAGGCCGGCGTGTTGCAGAAAATATCCTGTCTTTTCAGGATGATTATGGAGCCTGGCCCAAGAACATCGATACAGCCTCTGAGAAAGTATCCGAGGTTAGCGAAATACGGAACGGCACCTTTGATAACGGCGCCACGACGGGTGAAATGCGGTTTATGGCGCGTGCTTACAAAGTAACCAACGAAACATGTTATCAGGAGGCATTTCTAAGAGCGCTGGACCTGATTCTTAAGGTACAATATCCGACCGGCGGGTGGCCGCAGTGTTATCCGCCCGGGGAGGGCTATCCTCGCCATATCACTTTCAATGACGATGCCATGGTACGAATCATGACGTTGTTACAAGATATTACTCACTCAGAAGACTATGATTTCGTGGGCGCAGAACGTCGAGCGGCTGTACAAAAAGCATTTAACCGGGGAATCGAATGCATTTTGAAGTGTCAGATTCGCGTGGACGGAAAGCTGAAGGTCTGGTGTGCCCAGTATGATGAAAAAGATTACAGTCCGCGTCCGGCCCGAACTTATGAACTGGTTTCATTAAGCGGCGGTGAGAGCGCAGGCATTCTCCGGCTGTTAATGAGTTTGGATAAGCCGACACCGGAAGTTGTTAAAGCGATTACCGCCGGTGTGGACTGGTATAAAGAGGCCCACGTTGAAGGTATCCGCGCTCAATGGGTTGACGGGAAGTTTTCGGTAGTGCAGGATCCGGACGCACCGCCGGCTTGGGGGCGATTTTGTGAAATCGATACGGATCGCCCGTTCTTTTGTAACCGGGATGGCATTCCGAGACACAACTTCGATGAAATCGACGAGGAGCGCGCTACCAAGTATCGATGGTACGGTTACTGGGGCCAGGAAGTTTTCGCAGATTACGAAAAGTGGAGTCGTCGATGGGGAGATTTGCAGATACCTGAAAGGACAAAAATGTTGGCCATCATTGGGGATTCAACGGTATGCGATTTCCCGGAAGATGATTTGCGCCGAGGATGGGGTCAGTATATTCAGGGATATTTTACGGAATCGATCAAGGTTGTCAGCAAAGCCCGTAGCGGCCGCAGTACCAAGACCTTCATCCAGCAGGGATTATGGAAACAGGTACTTGATATGAAACCGGATTATATTCTGATTCAGTTCGGCCATAATGATTCCCATGCTCCTGAAAAGCCTGAATCCACCAACGCGGCTACGGATTATCAAGACTATCTGAGGCAATATGTTGACCAGTCCCGTCAAATCGGAGCTATCCCTATATTGGTGACGCCGATGTATCGGCGCAAATTTGATGATGCCGGCAGGATAAAGGATAACCTGCTGCCTTATGCGAATGCGATGAAACAAGTGGCCGCCGAAAAAGATGTCCCGATTATCGACCTCAATGCCGCCAGTGAAAAACTCTATCTGCAATTAGGTGAATCTGGTTGTATGGAACTGGCGAACGCACCTGATGATCGAACACATTTTAACGAAAAAGGGGCAAAAATCATGGCTAATTTGGTAATCCAGCAGTTGCAGCAGGCAGAACCATCGCTAAAACAATACCATATAAAATCGAGATAACAATACCTTTTCATGAATGAAATATGTGTTCATATGAATAATTAGAGCAATTATATGGGGCTTCTGTTTTGGATTGGAGGAGTTTTGTCTGCGCAAAATTATAGAATGTTCTGCGCAATATGGGCTTGTTAAAAAAGCTTAAATAATTAACAATAAAATGATAAAGTTTACGAAAAAGATTTATTTATGAAACCAAAAAGGCCTTTACGTTAATTGAGTTGTTAGTCGTTATGGCTTTGCCATAATAATATCATGATGTCGGACTTGAGTGTCATCAATCCCAGCAATAACGATAAAGGCCTCTTTAAAAAAAATCGTGGGTTTCAACCAGTTCCGGTAATGCCCCAGGATTGTGGCTGCAAATAATATCTTTCCAACGCCAGACTTGAAGCTAATAGTTTATTTTTAATTTAGATTGCATACAAGCAATTTTCGTGCTATATTAACTGTCGTAACCTGAAAAGAAAGAAAGGAAGAAGATGGACCTGCTCGGTTTTCATCCCATTGATATCATTTTGATTGTGTGTTATTTGGCACTCATCACATACTTTGGCAAAAGAAGTTCGCGTAAAATAAAGAGCCAGGAAGACTTTTTCTTAGCTGGCCGCGGTGTCGGTAAGTTATTCCAATTCTTCCTCAATATGAGTACCATCACCGATGCGGGGCAAGCAGTAAACACCGCAGCAGCGTCCTTTGCAAAGGGACTCGGAGGCGTATGGATTCTGCTGGCGCCTCTTTTTTCCGGTCCCTACTACTGGTTCATGTCAGGCTGGTTCAGACGTGTTCGTCTGGTAACCATGGCTGAATTGTTCGATGAACGATTTAAGAGTCAGTCCCTGGCCTTCATCTACGCCTGTGTGGGAATCTGGCTGAGTGTCATCAATATCGGTATTGCCAACAAAATCTCCTTACGTACGTTTCAGGCCATGACGCTAAAACCAGAGGCCGAATATACAGCCCAGGAACACGATAAAGTCGCGATGTTTGCAGAATACCGGGAACTCGAAGCACAGTACAAAGCCAAAGAACTGCCTCAAGAGAAACGCGAACGATTCGACCAGCTCACCAGTATGTTCAAGAAGGGGCAGATTACCCCTTGGATTTCTTACACAAAGGCACAATGGTTTTATGCTATCTATATCCTCTTTGTCGGGGCCTATGTGATCATGGGCGGCCTCAAGGCAGCCGTTATCAACAACGTGATACAGGGCATGCTGATCCTGGTATTTTCTATCATGATGATCCCAATTGGGCTGTACCATCTGGGGGGGTGGAGTGGATTTTCTGAAAGACTGCCAGACCATATGTTGTACCTATTCGGTTCGGGCCTGAATGAATTCACGCTGGCTTCGATTATTGCCTATCTGCTGGCCAACTATGTCATCGGTATTACCGGCCATCAGGGTAATATGTCAAATTACGGATCAGCCAAAGATGAGAGCACCGCGAGAATAGGCTGTATCGGGGGCAATTACACCAAACGCATCCTGACCATTATGTGGGCCATGTCGGGCCTGCTGGCTTATGCGTTGTATCACGAATCCATTTCCGATCCGGATACGGCCTGGGGTGTGATGAGCAATAATCTGCTCGGAGTGGGTCTGCGGGGGATTATGATATCAGGCATTCTGGCAGCAAACATGTCCACACTGGCAGGTGTCTCGGTTTATCTGTCGGCTCTGTTCGTCCGTAATCTATACAAACCTTTTGTTCAAAACAGGTCGGAACGACATTACATCACCGCTTCGCGTGTCTCAATCGGCGCGATCCTGCTGTTAAGTATTCTTGTCGCAGTTAAAAGTGCAGGAATCATCAATATCCTTAAGATGCTTCCCTCACTCAACGTTATCTTCGGGGCTCCCGTTTTATTGCTGTTTTTCTGGAAACGGCTGACACTTAAGGCAGTCTATGCCCAGGTCATTACCTGTGTGCTGCTGTTCGGGATTTTGCCCGGATCATTATCCTTGCTCGAATCAGTGAAACAATCACCATGGCTGACTGTTCAAACTAATGAACAGACGATTACACGCGATGTATCGGCTACACAGGCCGATGTCGATGCAGGCCATGCTGCTGAGGTGGGACAAAAAATCAATAAAGAACTTATCGTACAACCCACAGCGATCTTTTTTGACAAGGTCGCACGGAGTAATCCGGATGATTCTGATTCACCTATGGAAGGTATCGGCAGGATCCATCCGGAACTCGTTATTGCCAAAATAATAGGCCTTAATCTCAGGGATAAAACGCCTTCACAACTGTTGACCATACGTTATCTGATCGATGCATTACTGCCGTTTATCATTATGGTACCGATCAGCTTGATCACGACCAACAAAGGACTGGAAGACAATATAGCGCGATTCTATGTCAAGATGAAGACAAAAGTCAATGCCGATCCGGAAAAGGACAAGGCCGAGTTAGAAAAAAGTTATGCTAATCCGACCCGGTTCGACCATTTGAAACTGTTACCAAAAACAAATTGGGAGTTCTGTAAATGGACAAAAAAAGATACCATTGGCTTTTTAGTCTGCTTAATCCTTTCCGGTGTCATTGTCACAGGATTCTGGCTGATTATTCAAACGCTTTAACGAGACATCATTCTTTGGGATCGGCATTCTCCTTTCTAAAGGAATTGATGCCTGGATAATACCAATAGAAATATCAACCAGTATCAATGATGTTTTTAGATGTTTATAGGAGTCCTTAAAATGAAAAGAAGACACTTTATTTCGCTATTTGCCTTGAACGCTATTGCCTTGCTTATATGCTTGGGTTGTCAGACGGCACAGGCAATGAAGGAGCATCCGAATCCAGATGATACCAAGCCTCATATTGAATCACCGCAAAATGTGATGGTCCCGCCATTGGCCGTTGACGATACAAGTATTACCTTGATATGGAGCAAGCCTGAAGATTATTCTAATGTCGTCAGTTATAATGTCTATCAACAAGGCTCGCTGGTAGTCAATACCAAGAAACTCTTTTACACTGCAAAAGAATTGATCGAACCTGGCGAAGAATATACATTTTATGTCACAGCCGTAAACGCCTCCGGAGCTGAATCCAATCCCAGCAATAAAATCGAAGTTTCAACCTTGCCCAAGATGCAGGTGTTTGATGTCACCGACTATGGCGCGATCGGCGATGGCAAAACCGTCGATACGATTGCCATTCAAAGGGCGATTTATGCCTGTACCAAAGGCGGGAAGGTTTTAATTCCTGAAGGTAAGACTTTTTTAAGTGGTGCTCTTTTCCTTAAAAGTGATATAACCTTCCAAATTGATGGGACCTTACAGGGTATTGATGACGCTCCTCACTATCCATTAGCAAGTACAAGATTTACGTATTACATGTCCGGCAATAACTTTATGGGCCTGATCAATGCCTATACCGTCAACTACGGTAGTTTAAAGAACATCAGAATATGTGGCGGTGGTACGGTGAGTGGCGGCAGCGATAGAGTCGGCTCTATCAGAGGTCACCAAAATACCAAACTGGGTGATAATCAAGTCAAGGCCAGCTATGGAGACGATAGCGATCGGGCCGACATGATTGTCGCCAAGGGCGTTGATGGATTGTACATCAGCGGTCTTAAAATGGTGAATCCTGCCATGCACACTGTATTTATCACCTATTCCAGGAATATCACAGTCGAGGGGATTCATGTTGATACATACGATATACACAATGCCGACGGGGTTAACCTCTGCACATCAGAAACCGCTTATATTTTTAATAGTTACTTTGATACCGGTGACGACTGCATAAACTTCAATGCCGGCGTTGGCGCAAACGGCGTCAAGGAAAATTACTCTACCAAACATGTCAGGGTTTTTAATAATATCTGTAAACGTGGGCATGGAGGTGCCGTGTTCGGAAGCTTCACAGCCGCCTGGTTCCAGGATTTCCTGATTGAAGACTGTGTCTTTGACGGCACGGATCGAGGTCTGCGTTTCAAGACCGGTCTCAAGCAGGGTGGCGGGGCCAAAAATATTCTGTGCCGGGACATTGTTATGAAAAATATTGTCAAAGATGCGATATTTTTCGACAGCACCTATGACTGCAAATATCCCTCGGGCGGCGCCGGGCAGTTTAAGGAAATCATCGTCAAGAATATTACCTGTACTAACACCAAAGGGTATGGTATATATATCAACGGATCGCCTGGTACCGAGCATGATAATATTACCCTCCAGAATATCACTATTGACGCGGCTAAAAAGGGAGGGGCATACCTCAAACATTGCAGAAACATCAAATTCAATAACGTGACGATTAAAAATTGTAAAACCAATTGGGCCATCGACGCCGAGACGACAAGTGGTCTTGAATTCACAAAATGTAATCCGAAACCGTAAAATGATCATTTGACTGGAATCCAAACCTACCTTGCCCACGCCGGCGTGGGCAAGGTTAAGGAGCCATTGTTCATGAAACAACTTGTTTATATAATTCTCTGGCAGTTTTGCCCTACTTTCCACACTTGCGTGTTACCTGGGCCGGGATATTGTCTAATAATGAAATGAATGCGTACAGCCCGAAAGAGGTGTTGAAGCCGTTTCCATTGCCGAAGATGGCCGGTTTTTAGAGGCTGGGAAAAACATGGTTCGGTTTTTGGAAAAAAACATTAAATTAAAAATTAAAGCTACAGTAAATCGTGTAGGGTGTCTATTATTACTCTATTAATGTAAAATCAAATAATATTTCTATGAGGAAGACAACGATGGTAACACCTTTTGAAATGTCGGCGATCAAGCGTCCGACGTTTCCCAAGAGAACGATTGATGTGCGAGACTATGGGGCTGTTGGGGACGGCAAGCAAGTCAATACAAAAGCTTTTGCTAAGGCGATAGCTGCCTGTGCTAAAAAAGGCGGTGGTAGAGTACTTGTTCCTGCAGGATTATGGCTTACCGGGCCCATTCACCTGAAAAGCAAGATCGATTTTCATATCAGCGAAGGTGCTGAGTTACGTTTCAGTAATAAATTCAGCGACTACCTGCCCGTCGTATTTACGCGTTGGGAAGGTTTGGAGTGTTATAACTATTCACCCCTCATTTATGCTAAGGATTGTGAGAATATCGCTATTACTGGAGCAGGTACACTGAATGGCCAGGGAGAAAAATGGTGGAAGTGGAAAAAAACCCAAAATCACGGGGCCGTGAGATTGTACAAGATGGCGTGTGATGGTGTCGCCGTCAAGAAACGAGTTCTCGGCACTGTCAGAGACGCCTTGCGTCCCACGTTCATCGAGATAGTCAACTGTAAAAACGTACTCGTAGAGGGGATCACCATCGGCAGTGGTCCGATGTGGACCTTGCACCCCCTTTACTGTGATCATGTATTGATACGCAAGGTCAATATCATCACCCGAGGCGTTAACAACGATGGGCTTATCATCGATTCGACACGGAATGTATTGATTGAAGAGTGTTTCTTTGATACAGGCGACGATTGTGTTGTGCTTAAATCGGGATTGAATGAAGACGGCTGGCGTGTCGGCAAGCCCACAGAGAAAGTCATTGTACGCAACTGCAAGACCAAAGAGGGACACGGCGGTGTGACCATTGGCAGTGAAATGTCAGGTGGTATCAGAGACATCTTTGTTCATGACTGCGAGTTTAACTGTACGAACAACGGCATCCGGGTCAAATCGATGCGAGGCCGGGGCGGCGTGATCGAAAACGTATGGGTTCAGGACGTCACAATGGGGCGTATCAGCCGAGCAGCATTGACATTCAGTACATTTTACGGTATGAGCACATTGGTGCCCTCGACCAAAACACCTCCGGTATTTCGCAACTTCCATCTCAAGAACATTTCGTGTAAGTATGCCAGCAGGGCTGTCAAAATCATCGGCCTGCCTGAACAACCCCTCGAGAATTTTACGCTGGAGAATATTACCATCAATTCCAGGTGGGGTATGAAATGCATCAACATCAATGGTGCTAAACTGCATAATGTAAGAATCAATCCGATTAAGTCACCGGTTATGTTTGTTAAAAACAGCCAGGATATAACCATTAAAAAGGCATCCTGTAAAGAGAGGGTTGACACCTTTGTGAAAATAGAAGGCAAGAAAACCCAAAACATCAAACTGAGCGGTAATAACCTATCCAAAGCGAAGCACAAAATCGTATTGGGTAAAACCGTTGATCCCGAGCTTGTTAAAACAACTGCCCGTTAGTGATCGAAGCTCTAACGGGTAATGATACGGGTAAACTGGCGAATGCACCGGATGATCAAACACATTTCAATGAAAAAGGCGCCCGAGAAATGGCACGCCTGGTAATGCAGCAGTTGCCGGAGGTTGAACCGTCCCTGAAACTGAAACAATGCCTTATAAAATTGAGATAACAACCATGAGAAGGAAACGGGTGAAATCATGTTTATTTTTTTGATCGCATGTACGCTTGCCGGGTGTGTATCGGCTGGGGAAGTACTCGTTCCGGCGTCTGTCAGTTGCCGAACAGATCTTACTCAACCTGATACAAACAGGTCCGACTCAAGTAAACTCAGCATCCGTTCAGATACTTCAGCGGCCAAATCCTGGATCAAATTTGACCTTAGCGCCCTGGCAGACCGAAGCAGCATCCGCGGTGCTGTTTTGAGGTTGGCGCTTCACGAAAATGAGGGTGACTATCATTTTGATGTGTCGGCCGTTAATGACGACTATACGACCAATATTAGCTGGGGTGAAATGGATATTACCTGGAATAACGCACCGGCCAATGATACTGCCAGTCAATATGATCCGGATTTTTCAAAGGCAACCTTGATGGGAACTATAGACTTGACGGGGAATTATCTGGCCGGGTCTCAGCATTTTATTGATGTATCCCCGGCTATTCTGGGTGATAACGACGGCATAGTGCAGTTTATATTGCATAATTCAAACTCACTGATCAACTGCGCCACCCATGATCATTCCGGAGGGGCCGAGTACTGGCCCACATTAATCGTGACCTATCCGCCTCCCGGAGCTGATTATCCCGATCCGGCCATCGGTGAAACGGTAGCAACGGATTTTGGGTACCTGTCATGGCAACCCGGTCTCGGTGCTGTTCGAAGCGAGATTTACCTGGGAAAAGATACCGCTGCGGTGGCAAACGCACAGAGGTTGGGTGGCGATGTAAACGGTGACGGCCTCGTCGATCTTTCCGATCTTGTTGAATTAGTAGCTCAGTGGCTGATGGCCCCTTCGTCTCCCTGTCCTGATTTGGATTACAGCGGGATTGTGGATTTACCGGACTTTGCAAAAATTGCTTCTGATTGGCAGGAATCTGCGGATGCGGTCTATCTGGGCTCCACGACCGGGAGCACCTTTGATCTGGGAGCTCTTGATCCGGGTACAACCTATTACTGGAGGGTGGATTCTGTCTCCTGCGACGGCATCGAGCCGGGGGAGGTATGGAATTTTCAGACTGCCATGCCGGTATTGCCGGCTTTTCCGGGAGCCGAGGGTTTCGGGGCTCAGTCCAACGGTGGGCGAGGTGGCGATGTGTATACGGTAGTAAACCTGAACAGCAGTGGCCCGGGTTCGCTAAGATATGGTGTCGAAAATGCCCCTGCCAGTGGGCGCACCATTGTGTTTGCCGTCAGCGGTTATATTCCCATCAACTACAACAGCGATACGGGAAATCAGACCGTTCGGATTGTTCAGGATAACGTTACGATCGCGGGACAGACGGCTCCTGGCGATGGCATCGGCCTGAAAGATGGAAGAATTCTTGTGACCGGCAACAATGTAGTTCTGCGCCATCTGCGCATTCGGCACGGAAAATATGGAGGGGCCGGCGACTGCCTGAACCTCGAAAGCAGCGCTGACAACAGTATCATCGACCACGTTTCGCTGATGTTCAGTACGGATGAAAACATCTCTTTTTTCAACAGTGCTCTTGACTACTTCACCATGCAGTATTCCACCAGCTCGTGGGGAATGGAGCGCCACAACGCGGGGGGATTGTGGGATCTCGTGAATGGCAGTTGCCACCATTCTCTCTGGGCGCACCATCGCACCCGCAATCCCAAGGCGCGGCCGTATGGATTGCTGGAGTGGATCAACAATGTGACCTACCACTGGCGCAGCGAGGGTTTCATCATGGGGGATTCGGAATCGAACGTTGACTGGTATGCCAATGTCATGGGGTGCTATTACCTCTCGATCCCCGATTATGAATTCGGCCTTAATAACATTGCCCTCTCCAAGGCGCGCATCGCCTCGGATGGCCAGCCCAACTTTCATCTGCATCTCAATAACTGTCTGCACGATGCCGATGGTGATGGCCTGCTCAACGGAACCGACAAGGGCTACGATATTGTTGACGGCCAGCCCTATGATCCGCTTGAAGGCGCTCCGGCGGGAACGGTCCGCTACGACCTGTCGGCCACGCCGTTCACGGGCGCTCTGATTTCCGTGACGATCGACGAACCTCTCACAGCGTATAAAAAGGTTCTTTCATCGGCTGGCGCGTTGCGTCTCGATGCCACCTATGCCGGCCCGTTGCGCGACGAGCTGGATACCCTGTTGATCGAGAGTGTGGAAAATCAGGAAAGTATTCTGGTGGCAAAAGACACCCCGGTGACCTCGGATCCGAATGAGCCGCCCTCCAACGGGGAACAGCATCTGGCCGATGCGTACGGCATTTCCAACAACGGCTTCGGCACGTTGAACACGGCCGTTGCTCCGACGGATACGGATGGCGACGGCATGCCCGATTTTTGGGAATGCTCCATTGGGTCCACCTACACGCTGCAAAACCACAACGACCTCGTTCCGGCGGGGGCGTACATCACCAACGTGCCTTCCGGCTATACGCTGCTGGAGGAATACCTTCACTTTTGCGCCATCCCTCATGCCGTTATTTCCAAACGTACGGTATCCGAGCCGTCTTCGCTTACCGTCGATTTGCGCAGGTATACACGCGGCTTCAACGTGGCTCCGGTAGTCTTCTCCTTGTCCAGTATCCAGAACGGTTCGGCAACGATCCAGCCCGACGGCTATACGGTCGTGTTCGAGCCTACGCTCGATTTTTCGGGCCGGGCACGTTTCGACTTCACGGTGACGGACGGCGACGGCAGCACATGGGCGCAGACATTGGCCGTTCTGGTCAGTTCGCCCCCTCCCCCCTCTTCGCCAACGGGATTGTGGGCACAGGCTACCAATGCACAGGTTTATCTTGACTGGCAGGACAACGGTGAAGCGGATTTAGCAGGTTATAACGTCTATCGAACGACAACTTCCGGCAGCGCTTATACCCAAATCAATACTTCGCTTGTCACAACCTCTGAATACACCGATACCGACGTTGTCAACAGTACAATCTATCATTATATCGTCAGGGCAGTCAATATTTACATGAACGAATCCGCAGGAACAAGCGAAGTCTCTGCCCGGCCTGTTGCTTCGGGGACCAGTGCGATCATCCAGGAAAATACAGTGGGTTTCTGCGGCCTTGACGGAACAGTTGACAATAATAACGCCGGATTCACTGGCGACGGATTTTGCAATTCGGATAACAATATCGACATGGGTATTGATTGGAAGGTTAATATTGCGACGGCCGGAACCTATACCATTACCTGGCGTTACGCCAACGGTGGCGGCAGCGACCGGCCGGGAGCTCTGCTTGCCAATGATTCAACGCTAGTCTCAAACATCAGCTTCCCGGCAACAGATGACTGGACCACATGGGATGAAGTTAGTCAAACTGTTGATCTGTCGGCAGGCTCTCAGGTACTTCGACTGCAGGCCACCGGCACCAGTGGATTGGGCAATATAGACTATATTGAAATTGTCGGCGTTAATGTAACACCTACGGATTGTTTGTAAGAAAGATTGAATGAATTAAATGAAATACACAAACTTTAAATACTCTTTTGGTATCGTCGTTGGTTTGCTTTTTTGCATTACATCTCCTGTTTTTGCCGCTCATCTGAAGGTGGATTTGAGCGTGTACGGCCAGCCGGGCGGTGCGACGGGATTCACGAACTGGGCAATCGTCAACTCTGCGACAGATACACATACCGCGAGCTTTGGTGATATAACGGCGACGATAGAGATGACTTCGCCGGCCCTGAGTTCAACACACTATCTCAAGTGCGGTTATAACGGCAAGGATGGGCTTACGCATAACTACAAACTTGCATACGATGCTATTTGGCCCCATTGCAAGCCAGGTCCGTCGGATATGCCCTATCCCGATGGTGGTTCTATGACGTTGACCATCAGCGGGCTGTCAACTGGATCACACCATATCGTGACCTATCATAATAATCTGTGGGCCCGAGGAAGTACTCCGGGAGGATGGGACAGGTTCAATATCATGAGCAATACAAAAATATATGTCGATGGCAGCTACGTTAAGACCATCACGCCGACATATCTTGTGACCAGTGATGCGGCATGCGGGTATGCGTTCTTTACTGTTGACGCCGTTGCGGGTAGACCGATAGTGATAGGATTTGTGCCCGACGGCACAGGGGCGATCGACAACGTTATTCTGAACGGGTTTGAAATAGACGCCCCGGGTGAACCGTCAGCGATGGCCTCTCTGCCGGTACCTGCCGATGAGGACATGCATGTGGATGTCGGTAATGATGACCCGACGGATGGGGAGGTGTCGAACGGAACCACAACGCTAAGCTGGACGGCGTCGGCATTCGCCGTTTCGCATGACGTTTATTTCGGTACAAACCAGATGGATGTAGAGAACGCGACAACAACGACACCGGGTATTTTCAAAGGTAACCAAACGGAAACGACCTATCCCGTTACAGGCCTCAGCGCTGGGCACACTTATTACTGGCGGATTGACGAGATGGATGCCACGAGTACGACGACCACGGGTCTGGTATGGAGTTTCAGGCCGCGACGAGTATGTTTCCCGGGGGCCGAAGGCTGGGGCCGCTTCGCTATCGGCGGGAGAGGAGGGCAAGTTATCCATGTAACGAATCTCAACGACTCAGGGCCGGGAAGTCTGCGCGCGGCAGTCGAAGCAGAAGGTCCTCGTACGATAGTCTTTGATGTGTCGGGACTTATTACACTGACGGATAGACTGATCCTGGGCAATTCTTATTGCACGGTAGCCGGTCAAACAGCGCCTGGCAAGGGTATCTGCATTCGTAATTATGATTTCGGCACACTCGGCGGCTCGGACTTTATCATTCGGTATATGCGTGTCCGGGTGGGCAAGGAGATCGGCACTGACAAGACACTCGGCGGTATGGGCATGGGCAGTACTGATAATTCGATAATAGATCACTGTTCGATCAGCTGGGCGCAGGACGAGGAATTCAGCTCGCGCTCGGCGGGCAATATCACACTGCAGCGGACACTTATCTCTGAGGCGCTGCACGTTGCCGGCCATAACAACTACCCCCCGGGGAAGTCTCACGGCTATGCAGCCAGCATCGGTGGTGAAGTGGCCAGTTTCCATCATAACCTTCTGGCGCACTGCGAGGGTCGCAACTGGTCTTTGGCGGGCGGCCTCGACCCTAGCGGACATCACACGGGCAGCCTGGATATCCGCAATAATGTGGTGTATAACTGGGGCGGTCGTACAACCGATGGCGGCGCCGAGTTCGTGAATTTTGTGAGGAACTATTATAAGCCCGGGCCGGCATCCGGAAAGGAGTTGGATGAACTGAATCCGGAACTTGACGCGGTTCCCTCTTTCGGACCTCAACTGTATTACGTGGAAGGCAACGTGATGGAAGGTGACCACGGGCCGGAAGGGCCTGTCGGACCGTTCGTTGGAGTTGATCCAAGCCCCGACCAACCTTATACGGAATTCACAAGAACCACGCCGTTTTTTGAGCACTATATAACGACCCAGTCAGCGGTCGATGCTTACAACGATGTTCTCGCGGATGTCGGCTGCAACCGGCCGATGCTCGATGACCATGACATCAGAATCATTAACGAAACCAGCAACGGCGCTTTCACCTATCGCGGTTACATTACCAACAGGCCCGGTCTTATCGACAACCAGGCAGACGCGGGTGGCTGGGAAACTTATCCGGAGATTCATCGCGGGGCCAATTTTGATACGGATGGTGATGGATTGCCCAACTGGTGGGAGGCTGCCCATCACCTGAACTGCAACAGTCCGTCGGGCGACTTCTCTGATGCTAATGGAGATATCAACGGTAACGGCTATACTAATATCGAGGAATACTTGAACTTCCTTGCAGCCGGCGGAACGCACTCATCGTACTCCTGCACTGACTCGGTCACGGTTGATCTTGACGGGAACTGTGCCAGGTAGCCCTACTATTTTAGGGGCAACCTGAGGCCTCTATGCCGGAACCGCTGATTTCCATATAATCGATATTGGACAGGCCGCTACTGCCTGCCGCTTCGAGCCGAATAGTCTTAACACCGGTAGAAAGCGTAACTTGTACCGGAGCTGTTGTATACCATGTGGTCCAATCTTCGGTACTCGGAAAAGCGATATCCTCGACTTGCGTAAAGCCATTGATAATCAAATCGGCAGGCCTGCTGGACGTAGCGGCGTAGCGGAAAACAAAAGTATACGTTCCGGAGGCCAGAATGTTAACGCTGTAGTTAATCCCCTCACCGGTTGCATTTTCGGTATTGACATAACCGGCGCCTGTATAGCCGGAGTGCTCACTTTCGATCAGTCCACCCTCATCGACGCTGCAGTAACCTGCTTCGTTTTCTTGTATTGTGATCATCGGATTCAATACCCCCGGAGTGGCGCTGACCTCATCCGAATTATCCGATTCATTGGATTTCGTATCTTCGGCAGTTACTACGTAGTAATAAGTCGTGCCGTTCATTACATCGGTATCGAGATAGTCAGGTTCGGTCAGCAGGGTTGGATTGAGCTGAACATACCCGCTGCCAGAGGTGGTAGAGCGATAGACATTATATCCTGCCAAATCAGTTTCGCCATTGGCATCCCAGCTTATCAATACCTGACCATCATCCGAATCGGCCGTTACATTTATCGGAGTCGCCGGAGCATCAGTATCCAGCATCCACAACGAAGCCAGCAGGTTGAATTCATGGAAATTGACCAGGCAGTCATCATTAATATCCCATCCCGAGGTCGTCAGGCAGTCAGACTCAAGCCACATCGCAGTAAAATCGGGCAGATCCCGGATATCGATATATTGGTCGTCATTGGTATCGCCGTAATAATTCAGGTCAATTGGTGTTGCGAACACCTCATCCGAAAAATCAGATTCATTTGCTGATTGATCGACTGCCGTGATAACATAGAAACAGGTAACACCGTTGACGGCCGTCTCATCTGTGTAATCGGAGCTACTCAGTGTTGTAGTATTTAGTTTGATGTACCCGGTTCCGGACGTCGTCGAGCGATAGACATTATAGCCCGCCAAATCAAGCTCGCTGTTATCACTCCAGTCGAACTCAACAAGCCCGTTATCGGCATCAGCAGTCAATCCAACTGGAGCCGCCGGGGCTTCAAGATCATCGGCAATCAGGCTGTTCAGATAGACTTCCAGGTTAGTATAGTCAAGATGGAGATCGTAATCATTACGGTCTGCCGGATTGTATAAATCAAGACCGTTGGCAGTTTCCCACGTATCCGGCATGCCGTCATGGTCCGTATCCGT
>JAFGHE010000235.1 GCA_016930295.1 Sedimentisphaerales bacterium | reverse complement strand
ATCACCCGGCGGCAATAACAGTTTGCGCGTGCTGGTCGATTCCATGGAAGTGTTTTCCTCGAGCTGTCCCAATGGCGCCGAAAAGGTTATTATCGAGGTTCCCCTTTCAGCCGGTCAGCAGTCCCTCCAGATTGAGAACACCGGCCAGGACTGGTTTCTGATCGGTTACTACGAGTTTGTGCCGGAGGATGCCTCGGTACTCGATTCGGTCGGCCTGTCAAATAATGAACGGGCTTTTGTGTGGATTTATGACCGGGGCAGCCAGTATGGCTATACGGACCACGGCACCTTCAGCAGTGAGGAGGTAATTGTCAAAGGACTGGATGACGGCAGCTACCTGGTACGGGTGTATGCCACACGCGGCAGCGGGGGGGTCATCGACTATGGCATGGCCGACTCCGTGGCCGGAGAATTAACCTATACTCTGCCGGATTTCAGTAAGGATATTGCGGTCAAGGTGACATCCTCCTGTATCGTGGATATAGGAGATTTTCAGGAGTTTCAGTCTTTCTGGCTGTTACCTGGTCCCAACCTCTCCGGCACGGACATCGTGAATCTGTCGGATTTCAGTGTTCTGGCCGGCTACTGGCTGAACGACTGTCCCGGTGACTGGCCCTTTTAGGATACAGGCAGACATGGTTGTAACCAGATGAAGGTCGAAGCATTGAGAAGTGCCTGAAGGGTGTTGAGTTATAGGACAACCTGCCAAAGTTCATCTTGACAACGGGGGTATAATAGTTTAATATAATATTTGCGTAAATATTTCGGAGGAGAAAGAGAAGAAAGAGTATGATGAACAGAAGAAGACTATCCATGCTCAGAAATTCCGGTTTGGCCGTAGTGATGGTTATGGTTTTTGCCTGTAGTATTCAGGCCACGGTTTTGAATTCCATTAACGAGAATACCGACACACCTGGCCAATATGAAAAGTACGAGGCCACTTTTACCCTGAGCCGTACCTACACTAATCCGTTTGATACGGACGAGGTCGAGGTAAATGCCACGATTACGCAGCCGGATATGAGCACGGTGGACGTGCCGGCGTTCTACTGCCGCTTGTACCAGGTGAGCGGTTCCAATCCGGAAACGTATTCAAACCCGGGCCCGGAAGAGTGGAAATTCCGTTTTGCACCGGCCCGGATTGGTTCCTACGCGTACACCATAACAGTTATTGATATTGACGGTACGCAGACAGTTTATACCGGCGGTGATTTCACCTGTAGTTCGGGTACCGGCAAAGGTTTTGTTCGCATTAATTCCGGGGATAATCTGACTTTTATTTATGACAATGGCACACCGCGCATTAACCGTGGCCATAATGTGGCCTGGGCCAACGACGGCTGGTACGGCGCTACGGGCTATGAGCACTACTATAGCGAAATGAGTACGTATGGAGAAAACTGGATTCGCATCTGGATGTGCCCCTGGAGCGGTGATGGCGGATTGATCCTGGAATGGCGAAACCATACCTACTTTGACGGGGTGGGCCGGCTCAGCCAGCAGGTCGCTCAGCGCCTGGATACAGTCGTGGACCAGGCCGAACAATACGGGATCGCCATTCAACTGACCTTGCAATATCACGGGGCGTTCAGCACGAGAGTGAATCCCAACTGGGATGATAATCCATATAATATCGTCCATTCTTCCGACGGCGGGTTCCTGACCAATCCGGAAGAGTTTTTTACGGATAGTGAAGCCAAACGCCTTACAAAAAACAAATATCGGTACATTATCGCCCGTTGGGGATATTCGCCCGCGATCTTTGCGTGGGAATTATGGAACGAGGTCCAGTACACCGGGTCCGATGACCGAAACTGGTGGACGGCTGATTATCGCGATGAAGTGGTCGCCTGGCATGATGAGATGGCGACCTATATCAAGAGTATCGACCCGCACGCCCATCCCGTGACGACCAGTGATTATTATCAATTATCAACGCCATTGTATGAACTGGCCAATATCGATATTGTTCAGGAGCATTTTTATGACAGTCCGACGGTTGATGTAATGAAAAATGTAATAAGGCCCCTGATGGAACGATTTAACAAACCGGTGATTGTCGGGGAGTTTGGAAATATTACCTATGATGCCTTCAACGACAGGCTGCTGATGCACAACGGTAACTGGGCTGGTTTCATGTTGGGACAGAGCGCACACCAGTGGTGGTGGGATGAAATTGACCCGGGCGACTGGTATGAGGATTTTGGTCCGCTGGCAATCTTCACTGAGGACGAAGATGTTTCCGGCATGATGGTTCTGGGGCGTGCGGTTACGGAGAATGAATCCATTCTTGCCGTGCCGCTTATGGAAGGATTCGCTGATATTCCGATTTATGAACTGGACTGTTATCAGGAGGATGACCGCTTTACCGGGATGGCTTACCTTTCCATCTATCTTCACGCCGGCTGGAGTTCGAATAAGTCCAACCCGATTTTCCATGTGGATATGCCCGAAGAAGGGCATTTCATTCTGCATGTCAAGCAGGTTTCGGATAATCCCAATAATGTGATTGAGATAACCATTGATAGTAGTCCGGTCTATAATCAGACCCAGCCGCAAAATGGATCGGATTATGAAATCAGTGTTCCCATTGCCGCCGGCCCGCACACGGTGCAGGTGTTGAACGAGGGTCAGGACTGGATTGAGATCCGTAAATATGAGTTCCGGCCGGATACGATATCGTATGTCGATTCTCTGGGCCTGGTGGATGATGAGAGAGCCTATGTCTGGATCTACGATGACGACAGCCAGGAACAGCGAACCCATCATGGCGAGATTACCGGAGAGACACTGACGATTAACGGGCTGGAGGACGGCTGGTATAATCTGGATTTCTATTTGACGCGTCCGCCGGGCGGAGCGGCCCTGGGGTCGGCCGCTCAGTCGATTGGCGGCGTGCTTACGGCTCCCATGCCGGGTTTTGAAAGAGATGTCGCGCTCAAGGTCACGAAAGCTCTTGATACTTCTACCCAGACTCTGGTGACCTTTGTCTCGCAGTGGCTGCAAACCGGTGAAGATCTGGAAAGTGATTATGACGGCAGTAATAAAGTAGACCTTGCTGATTTTGCCATACTGTCGGCTTCCTGGTTGGACTTGCAGGATTATATGATTACGCCGATTGTAGTATCAGCCGGCGAGAATCAGACCGTACTGCTGCCGAGTGATCCCATTACCATGGATCCGGAGGTAAACGCCATTGGCGACCTGACCCATGCATGGACCATGGTTTATACCGGCTCGGCCAGCCCGGCGCCCACGATTAATGATATCTGTTCAGAGCCTTCCACGCGGAATCCGGAGTTCACGTTCTCGGAGGCCGGGACGTATGATTTGACCCTGACAGTTGAAAATGCCCTGCTGCTCTCCGACAACGCTACCTCACACGTGGAGGTGGTTACGTACATGACCCGTTTTGAAGCCGAAGACGCGGACCTGTCCCAGTTGGTCGGCGGTAACAGCGGTGTGTATAGCGATATCCTGGCCAGTAATGGTTACTATGCGTTGATCGACTGGGTCGATGAACCCCGGATTATCTGGCATATTAATGCTTCCTCGGCGGGAACATATCATATATATGTACAGTCTCAGGGTGCGTGCTGCTATGAAGCAGGCCGGGGTGATTATCTTAAGGTCAATAACGGGTCCAATCAGTTTCATGCGTTTGGTAGTACGGAGGTTTGGACCCTGTTTGGTCCATATTCGATCAACCTGAACGCCGGGGATAATACGATTCAGATTATACGTTCCTGGGGTGGTGTCCGGTATGATTTTATTGAAATACCCGATCTTTAGTTGAAATCTATTGCGAAAGGAGAGATGCTGAGAGTTCACGATTTGGCATGATTATTCAAGAGGCGCCTTCTTGAGTCAGGATGCGCTGAATCCGGAACTCTCAGCGTGTTTTTATCCAAAAATCGTTTGAATACACGGCAGTCAGTATTAATAATGGATTTGTATATACAGGAGATTAAATGGACATGGTACTAGCCGCAGGTAAGATGTTGTCGGGTCTGGATATTGGTATTGTCATAGCGTATCTGGTTATTATTGTGATCGCCGGGGTATGGCTCTCCCGGCGGGCCGGTCAGAACATGGAGTCCTATTTCCTCGGCGGCAAGCGTATTCCCTGGTATTTTCTGGGAATCGCCAACGCCTCGGGCATGTTTGACATCACCGGCACCATGTGGCTGGTTATGCTGCTGTTTGTCTATGGCATGAAAAGTGTCTGGATTCCCTGGGTGTGGCCGGTCTTTAACCAGGTATTCCTGATGGTCTATTTATCCGTCTGGCTGCGACGTTCAAACGTGATGACCGGTGCCGAGTGGCTGCGTACCCGTTTCGGCAAGGAGGTTGGCAGTGAGCTTTCCCATATCAGTATTGTGATATTTGCTCTGATCAGTGTTATCGGTTTTCTGGCCTATGCGTTTCAGGGTGTGGGTAAATTCGCGGCGATTTTTTTCCCGTGGGATTGGGCGCCATCCACCTATGCCATGATATTTATGGGTATTACCACTATCTACGTGATATTGGGGGGTATGTACAGCGTGGTGCTGACCGATATTATCCAGTTCAGTATTCTGACTATTGCTTCGGTCTTTATTGCGATACTGGCTCTGAACAAGGTAAGCCCTGACATGATTTCCAGAATTGTTCCCCACGGGTGGGAGAATTTGTTTTTTGACTGGCACCTTAGCGATCTGGACTGGTCGGGTACTGTCGCCTCAGTCAATGAAACCATAAAGGATAATAATTATCTGGTTTATGGCTGTTTCGGCGCCTTTTTTATGATGATGCTGTTTAAGGGTATTTTATCCAGTGCCGCAGGTCCTGCCCCGAATTATGATATGCAGAAAATCCTGTCCACACGCAGCCCCAGAGAGGCGTCGCTGATGAGCTTTTGTACCATTACCGTTCTGTTCATACCGCGTTTCCTGCTGATCGGGGGTATCGGGGTACTGGCCCTGGCGTTTTTTGAAGGCTCTCCCATGCAGACCCAGGGCGGTAAGGTCGATTTTGAACAGGTGTTGCCGTTCGTTATCAACAATTACCTCAGTCCGGGACTGGTCGGCCTGGTACTGGCGGGGTTACTGGCGGCATTCATGAGTACGTTTGACTGTACGGTCAACGCCGGCGCTTCTTATATAGTAAACGATATCTATAAGAGATATATTAATCCGTCAGCCCCGGAGAAAAGATATGTGTTTATCAGTTACCTGGCTTCAATTGTCATAGTTATCGTTGGGGTGACATTTGGCTTTTTAACCGATTCCATTAATTCCATATGTAACTGGATCGTGAATGGTCTTTATGCAGGCTATATCGTTCCCAATGTACTCAAGTGGCATTGGTGGCGCTTTAACGGTTATGGCTATTTTGCCGGCATGGTTGCCGGTATCCTCTTTGCCATGTTTATGGGCCTGGGCGGTATTCTGCCGGCGGACATAGTGGCCGGGAATGAGTTGCTGACCCGGGTTAACAGCGTGAATGAGTTACAGGGATTCCCCATTCTGTTGTTACTGAGCGGTCTGGCCTCAATAGTGGTATCGCTGCTAACCCCGGCCGATAATGAACAGACCTTAAAGGAATTTTATAAAAACGTCAGGCCCTGGGGATTATGGCGGCCTATACGGGAGAAAGTCCTGGCCGAGAATCCTGCCTTTATTCCGAACCGGGCATTCTGTCGTGATGCCATCAATGTGGTAGTGGGTATCGTATGGCAGACGTCCATGGTCACTACGGCTTTGTACCTTATTATTAAAAATTATCAGGCATGCGGCATCTCGATAGCCGTTTTAGTAATAACGTCAGTCTTTTTAAAATTTAACTGGTATAACAAACTGGAAGAAAACTGATAACTCAATACGCAATGATTTAGCCTGAAAGATCGGTTTGAGTTGATAATGATATAAAATAAAACTCTTTCATAGGTGTCATTTCGTTTGTTATTTTTACGCCGCTGTCCCGATATATATGAAATAATCCTTGACACAGATTGGAGCGTTGTTTATATTTAATAGTAACGTACTCCAACGTGGAGGACAGGCTTATAGTACATCTTATTATTGCCGCAACTTATTGCGGTTAATTGCCCTCATTTGAACCTCTGCCGCAATAACAGAGTTTGTTTATGTCCGGGAACGCATGTTATAGGTCTTAAGAGTGTATGGGTGAGGGAATGGCAACAGGAGTTAGATAAAGAGAAATATTTCCCAGGGTAAAATAATCAGGTTTGTTTTGTGATATCGTCAAAATAGTGTCCTGGATGAGGACGATATATTAAAAAAAGTGTATTTATATTTTGAGGAAGGCTTATCTTATGAAAAAGAATAAAGTGAAACAAAGTGTGGTTATGTTATTTGTGATGGCCTTTATCGGCTTAAGTGAAGTAACGGTTTCAGCTCAGTCGCGTATCGATTTTCATGGCCAGGACCTGTTTCTCAGCGGCCTTAACCTGGCCTGGCGGTCTTTTGCCAATGACATTGGCCCCACGACGAGTACGCCGGATTTGGGCCATTTTGAGGATGTCTTTTCCCAACTGGAGGCCAACGGGGCCAACTGTATGCGTCTCTGGCTTCACACAACCGGCGGTTATTCCCCGGCATGGAGCGGCTCCATGGTGACCGGTCCCGGAACGGATACAATCTCCGATCTGGAGGATATTCTGGACCTCGCCTGGGAACACAAGGTAAGCTTGATGCTTTGTCTCTGGTCATTTGACATGCTGCGTATCTCCAATGGCAGCACCATCACTGACCGCTCCAGAGATATTCTTACGATCCCCGCGAACCGGCAGTCGTATGTTGACAATGCCCTGATTCCCATGGTAACGGCGCTGGAGGGTCATCCGGCCATTATCGCCTGGGAGATCTTCAATGAGCCTGAGGGTATGAGCGACGAACACGGCTGGTCCGACATCTATCACGTGCCGATGGCGGACATCCAGGCCTTTGTCAACGTGTGTGCCGGCGCCATTCATCGGACTGATCCGAGCGTTTACGTAACCAACGGATGCTGGGCCTTTATCGCAGGCTCCGATGTGGATGGAAACTATAATTACTATACTGATGCCCGCCTGATCGCCGCCGGCGGAGACTCAGACGGCTATCTGGATTTTTACTGTGTTCACTATTACGACTGGGCGGGGGAGCCTCTTTCCCCGTTTCATCATGACGCTTCCTATTGGGAACTGGATAAACCGCTGGTGATCGCCGAGTTTTTTCCAAACTGCAGCTATTGCACCTCCACGTCTTACGAAACCCTGTATCAGAGAGGTTATGCCGGGGCCCTGGCGTGGTCCTGGACAGATACTACTCATCAGGATATGCTGGACCACATTGCGGATATGTCCAGTGACCATCCGGAAGATGTGCTCATCGTCGAACAGGGTACGCCGACCGCAGCGATTACCTGGCCGTTGAATAACATAAGAATACGTGAAAACGTGGATCTCACTATCTATGCCGATGCCAGTGATACGGACGGCACGATTACCAAGGTCGAATTTTTTGAAGGCGCCAATAAACTCGGTGAAGATACCTCCAGCCCCTACAGTCTTACCTGGAACGATGTCCCGGCCGGCTTTTATGCTCTCAAAGCCAAAGCCACGGATAATGATACCTTAACAGGCAATTCACCGGTGGTAAATATGATGGCCGGTGAAAGTAGCGTTCCTCAGCAAATACGATATGAAGCCGAAGACGCGGCTTACACGGGAAATATTACGGTGGGTACGGATGCCTTGGCAAGCGAAGGAGAGTATCTGAACATGACAAGCGACGGTACTATTACCTGGACCGTGAATAATATCCCGTCAGCCGGGACGTATGATTTGATTTTTGGATATAATTTGTTTTATGATACTCCAAAATCCCAATACCTCCGCGTTAACAGCGGGTCTCAGTCCACCATCACCTTCAATGATGCACAGACCCAGACCTGGCTGGAAAAGACCGTTCAGATTACGCTCGATCCGGGGACCAATGAGATTGAGATCGAAAAATACTGGGGTTACATGTATTTCGATTATATCAAGTTGGACCTGCCCGTTCTTTGCGCGGACGGCGACCTGAATCTGGATTGTACGGTTAACATAGGCGATATGTTCATCCTGGCTACCGGCTGGCTGAATCCCTACACCCTCGTTGATTTTGCCGATGTCTCCACGGACTGGCTTGAATAAATCCGAATTTTATCAGTATCAGAAAGCATAACTGTTTGATTATACTATGTCTGGATTCATGACACGCAAGCCACCGACTGAGATGGGCCGAATAGCTGAAAACTGGCTCTGGTCCAATGAGGAATAATTTGACTGCCCAATACTAATCTGAAACTGCGACAAAAGGCCATTACCCCCTCGAATGGTATTTATATACCAACGGATATATCGTAACCAACACAAACACAGACACTTCTGAAAAAACGGACATGACGGCCCAGTCTTTTTTCGTAAACCAGTAAAATCCTCCTGAATTTGAAAATATTATCGAGACACTCCCTGGAATCCCGGTTAATTTATAGTCACAATAGGACGATACAGATAATAGTGAGTTTAATTTTATTGTTGGAGATATAGTCATGGAGACTCAGGCAGTACACAGGGATGAGCGGTCGGAAACCACTAAACCATGCCCCTTTTGTGCCGAACAGATTCTCAAAGACGCCATCAAGTGTCGTTTCTGCGGCGAGTTTCTGAACAAACCTCCTCAGTCAAAAGTCAAATGGTATCATGCGACGGCAACTGTGGTGCTGGCCCTGTTGTTCGTGGGCCCGCTTGCCCTGCCGCTTGTCTGGTTCAATCCCCGCTACAAACCCGCAATTAAAATCGTGGTGACTATTGGCATTATCGCTCTGACCGTCCTGCTCTGCCAGGCATCCGTTATCGCCTATAATAATTTTATGGATCAGTTCAAACAACTCGGACTTTAGCATCAATTTGCTTGTCTTGATGGGTGAAATAAGATAAAATACCTTATCTCCGTTCCTCTCTCACCGTGAAAAATAACGACAAGACAATCTTACAACTTCGATACGACTTGGGTTTATTGGGATTGACGGTTGGGCCACAGGAAGGCTTTTTTCTTTCCGAACCCGGCATGATCGTTTTCCAGGCCCGTGGTACCATCTATATTCTTGATGCCTTGCAGAAAAATTTATCCTTATTGACTGAAGGATGCCATATTTTGCTCCCGAATGAAAAATTCCACTTACGGAATTCTTCTGATTTCCGCTAGCCTGTGTTTTCAGGAGCAAAGCAACAACCAGCAGTATTGAATCATTACCGCATACCGGAATTGAATGGATGTAATGACTTTACTCTCGGCCGCGTTCAGCTCTTTCCGTTTTGTGAGATGTTGATCCGCCAATTAGAAAGATCGGTGATGTTTATGGATTGATTGGAGTTTACCATGTGGAAAGCTCACCGAACAGTACTTCGACCAGATCCTTCATTGTAATAATGCCTGTGCTTATTTGTTTCTTTGCACGAGTACTATGCACGACCATGGCGATTTTTGCTTTTTCATTTTGCATTATCTCTATGGCATCCATCACTTGTGTGTCATCGGATATTTTTCGAACGGGCTTGATAAAATCGTGTAAACGGGTAATTCGTTGCTTCGAGCTTAAAACTTCATAGATGTTGATGAAGCCAATAATGTTGTCAGGAACGCCATCATAAACCGGAAAGCGAGTAAAATAACTCTTCTTTAGTGTGTTTAGAAGTGCCTGGCGGTTAGAATTTATCTCAATACACTGGACTTTTTTGAAAGGAATCATCACTTCTTTAATGGTGATATTCGATGCTGCCAGGAGATGGTTCAAAATATCCGCTTGTATGGCACTTAGAAAGCTCTCATCATGGATATCCCTGAAAAAAGCAGTAGTTTCGTTTCTTTGTACGGCACTTATTATATTCCTCGAAGGCAATGGGGTGCGTGTAACCTTAGCCAAGACCTTGGAAACGTATTTAAACAACTGTATAGCTCCACACCAGCTAAGGAGCTTATAAAAACCAAAGAGTATTGGTGCGATGCGAAGCATCAAGGCGTCCGAGTAGTAGAAAAAAAGATTCTTGGGTATCAACTCTGAGAAGATAAATAGAACCGGAGCAGTTATCAGAGTGGCAAGAAATTCTGCCGAATGGGGGGATTGTGTTTTCTCCAGGACAATATAACTAATGGTACTCGTGGCCAAATAGACTGCAAGATTGGTTCCTACCAGGGTCGAAATGAGCAGACCAGAGGAGTCACCCAGGGCTTTGCCGAGAATGACCGATGAAAATTGCTTCTTTTCGATACCTAACCTAAGCCGAAGGCGGCTTAGCTGATAAATGCCTGTCTCGGCCCCTGCGAAAAGACCCGTAAAAAATACACCGGTTAGAATTATAAGTACGTAGAAAAAATTAATCGACATTTTCCTTTACCGGCTTGATAGTCAATAATACAGTTTCTACCCTATGCCCACGAACCTGCTCAATAGTAAATGTCAAGTTTTTCCAAGATACAACGTCTCCTTTTTTGGGAATTTTCCCCAGCAGAGCGGTGACAAAGCCACCGAGCGTGGCAACTTTAGTCCCGACTGGTTTCATCCCAAATTCTTTGATCCAATCGAAGATGGACAGATAACCCGCCAGGCGATATTCATAAGGCCCGATTTGTTCCACCAAATCAACCTCATCCGAGATTTCAATGGGACCCAATAACTCTTCAGCTATATCCTCTAAATAAACAGAACCTGCCACACCTCCATACTCATCTACGACTACCGCCATGTCTGTATGGCCCTTGCGAAAGAATTCTAAAAGCGATTCAACGCTCTTTTGTTCGGGAACGAAGTCTATCTTATTAGTAAGTCTATCCAGGGAAAAATCAGGATTAAGCAGCAGTTCTCTGTGTTGTATCAATCCTACTATATTATCCACCTTACCGGAGTATACCGGTAATTTTGTAAGGTGATTCTTTACCATGATTTGGCGCGCTTCCTCTGGTTGATCCTGAATGCTACATGCGACCATATCCACACGTGGTCTCATGATATGCCTGACTTTCAAGAATCCAAACTCTAAGAGTTCAGTTAATATTTTATTTTGATGAGTACTAATCAATCCACGTTGTTTGGCTGCTTCAATTAAGATTTTAAACTCATCGGGACATATGGTTTTGGGGTTTTTTTCAGAACCCAGAAATATTCGAAGTAGAGGTTTGACGACTATGATCCGGAAAAAAGTAACAATTGGAGAGAATAATCGTACTACTAGAAGAACGGGCAAGGCGCTAATAATACTAATCAATTTCGCATTATTGTACGACAAATATTTTGGCAGTATCTCCCCGCAGAAGATAAGTACAATAAGAGTGACAAATGCAACGATCGCTGCTGCTGTTAAACTGATTTGTTGCTCAAATCTGATTGCCAAAACACTTGCCGTGGCAAAAAAAAGAACATTTACAATAAGATTACCAAGGAGTAAAGAACCGAGAAGTTGTTCCGGCCTGTCTAAAAGTCTTACTACCAAATGCTGACGTTTGTATTTGGACTGTTTCATTGTCTTGATTAGACTACGAGAAAGGCTGAAAAATGCCGTTTCAGTTCCAGAAAAAAACGCTGAACATCCGAGCAGCGCCAGCATCAAAATAATATAGATTAAGTTATTATACAGTATAACCATAAACTGCCTTTTTCATTTAGCTCCGTCGATTTGGCCCGGCCATTGGTACTACCCGACAATGATTGTGTCGCGTCAACTTGTAACGCATAAGGCGATCCTGCCCCGTCTTCAGTTTTTAAAGCTATCGGCTTCAGCCGGTACACACCCTTTAATTACTATCCCTCAAAAACACGCCCGACAGGATTCGAACCTGTAACCTTCGGTTCCGTAGACCGATGCTCTATCCAATTGAGCCACGGGCGCT
>JAFGHE010000234.1 GCA_016930295.1 Sedimentisphaerales bacterium | reverse complement strand
GGAAGGCGATGACGTCTCGGATGTTGTCGGTTCCGGTCAGGAGCATGATGAGCCGGTCGAGTCCCCAGGCGATGCCGCCGTGAGGGGGTGCGCCGTATTGGAGGGCCTTGAGGAAGAATCCGAATCGTTCCTGTGCCTTTTCTTCAGAGATGCCCAGCAGTTGGAAGACCTTGGCCTGAATTTCGGGTTGATGGATACGAACGCTGCCGCCGGCGACCTCGTTACCGTTAAGGACGATATCGTAGGCCTGGGAGCGGATGTTGCCCGGGTCAGATTCGAGTTTAGGCAGGTCTTCGGGTATGGGTGCGGTAAAGGGATGATGCAGGCTGTCCCAGCGGTTTTCGTCCTTGTTGAATTCGAACATGGGGAAATCGACAACCCAGAGGAAGTTATACTGGTCGTCTTTGACCAGTCCCATTTCCTCACCCAGGCGGCAGCGCAGGGGCGCGAGGGATTTGTTTACGATTTCTGGGGAATCAGCTACTATGAGGATCAGGTCGCCGTCATTGGCATCGAAGCGTTTGATGATCTCCTGTCTTTGTTCGGGGCTGAAGAACTTGGCAATACTGCTGGTGAGTTCGAGTTTGCCGCCGTCTTGGGAGGGTGTGACCTTGAACCAGGCCAGGCCGCCGGCGCCGTAGTCACCGACGAACTGGGTAAATCCTCGTTCGATGTCGCTGCGTGAATATTTATTTCCTCCGCCCGGCACGCAGAGTCCTTTGACAATACCGTGTGAGTTGACAATATTGATAAAGACCTTAAACTCACAGGCGCCGGCGATATCGGTAAGGTCTTTGAGTTTCATATCGAATCGTGTGTCCGGCCGGTCAATACCATAGTCGTTCACGGCCTGTTGATAGCTCATGCGAGGTATAGGCAGGGGGATATCGGCGCCGAGGATCTGTTTGAATACGTGCGCGAAGCATGCTTCGGTCACGCCGATGATATCATTCATATCGATAAAGCTCATCTCCACATCGATCTGGGTGAACTCGACCTGCCGGTCGGCGCGAGCATCTTCGTCCCGGAAGCAGCGTGCGACCTGGAAATAACGGTCCATACTGCTGATCATGAGGATCTGTTTAAAGAGCTGGGGCGATTGCGGCAGGGCGTAAAACGAGCCTGCGGACAGGCGGGAGGGCACCAGGAAATCGCGTGCCCCTTCGGGTGTGCTCTTGCCCAGGATAGGGGTTTCAATTTCGTAAAAGCCATGATTGATGTGATACTCTCTGATGAGACTGGTGGCCTGGTTGCGTATTTTCATAATATGCCGCATTTTCGGGCGGCGCAGGTCGATATAGCGGTAGCGCAGGCGCAGTTCTTCACTGATGGTATCGGTGGTATCAATTTCAAACGGCGGGGTGACGGCCTTATTAAATATTTCCAGTTCAACCACGTCCACCTCAATTTCGCCGGTAGGCAGTTTGGGGTTTTCCATGCCTTCACTGCGATGGCGGACATTCCCGCGGGCGGCGATGACCCATTCAGTGCGGATGGTGCGTGAGAGTTCGTGACCTTCGGGGTTGGTTTCCGGATTGAACACCAGTTGGGTGAGCCCTTCCCGGTCGCGCAGGTCGATAAATACCAGTAAGCCGTGGTCGCGATAGGACTGGACCCATCCGGCCAGTACTACCTCAGTTCCTTCGTCCGAAGACCGCAACTGCCCGCAATTTTTGGTTCGCTTCAACATGTATTATGTTCCTTTTCCTTCATTGTTTTTTATGATTTTGGAAATAAACACTTTTTAAAGTATTTTTCAGATGTCCCTCCGGGACATAAGTTCGAATCCATTTTTATTGTATGGTTGACAAATCTTATCAGTCGGTCAATGTTATTGCTTTATTTTGTTAACTGTTCCATCAGGCTTTGGCCGTCAAAGTGATAGAACTTCAGTTTTTCGGCGTCGATCATTTCGATAATCGTTGGCGCTATATCAATGGTGCGAGCGGTTTCCAGAGTACTGCCGGGTTTTATATCGGGCCCGGCAAAAACCATGGGCACCAGCATGTCCGTTGGTGTTACACTGCCATGGCCGGCGATCGAATCGGGATTGTAAATCCAGCCTGGCGCGGCAAATATTACGATATCGCCGGTTCGCCGGCTGTCAAACATTTCCATCATCTGCATTGGCAGGTCAGGGAACCTGCTATTAACGGTTGCTTCCAGCCATGCCTGGGCGTTGTGATAATCGCCGGGCGTTAAGCCGGAGGCGCGCAAGTGGGTATCATACCCGAGCGGGTCGGTTCCGTCAATGACCCGATAGCGATATTCTTTTTGGTCCAGGTTTGACGCCGGATTTCCGTTTCGTTCGATAAGTGCTTTTCCTGCATGGTTTTGCACGATAATTCCCTGTTTGAAGCGGTACGCGATCACTCCTGCGCCGTCATGGCGGGCAAGAAAATCAGCAACAGTAATGATTTGTTCCTCATCAGCTAATGTTTTCCAATTATCTCCGTTTTGTATATAGAGGTTTGCCCGGCGGCCGCCGCCGTTTCCGAGGATGGCGTCAAATTTCTGGAAATAATGGGCTCGCTCTTGGAATTTTTTGCGATGGTCCGGCCCCTTTTCAGTGATGCGCCAATGGAATTTATTTTCCAGTAATCCCTTAATATCCAGGTAGTTATCACTCTGGCGATTATCCATACCGTGGTCGGAGATCAGAATCAGATAGGTATCTTCCAATAAACCATTTTGTTCGAGAGCCCGACAGATATGGCCGATCTGGCGGTCAACATTGGCTATGGAATGAGTATATCGCCGGTGGTGTGTTCCATAGCGATGCCCGATCTCATCGGTGGCCGGGAAGTAGCAGAAAATCAGTCCGGGCCAGTGTCCGGAATTTATGGCAATATTGGCAATTATGTGAAACTGGCGTGGTATCCAGCGGTCCACACTTTTATATCGTCTGAAGAACCAGAGAGTCCCGGAAGTAGCCCAGTTATCGATACGATGATAGGCGCCTCGGGCCAGGGGTGTCTGGATGGTTACGCTGAAGGTATCGCCAAGGATCTCGTAGATGTTTGGCAGGTAGTAATCGTTATCGATATTACGATAGGTGGCAATGGAATTGTAATCGATATAAACAAGGCGGTCCCGGTCAAAGAATTTGTTGCCTAAGATGCCATGGTGGCCCGGCAGCATGCCGGTGGCAAACGTGGCGTTGATGGCATAGGTTATACTGGGGATAGCGGTTACGGCTTTTTCGATACGGCAGCCGCGCCGGACGAGGTATTTATCGATGTCGGGCAATCGGCCCTGCTCAAGCATCTGATGAAAGATGGCATGATCCATTCCATCGACAAAGAAGATGATCGCCTTGCGCTGGGGGACGTCCGTGTGGTTGTCAATGAGTTGAATAGATCCCAATTCGGCGCAGCCGCCTAACATTGCCAGTAGAATGGCTGGCAGGATAATCAGATTTAGGAATTTAATAGTCATATTGCAAAACCAGGACGTATTTATACGATAATTATCAGTTATATTTTTACAGTATGTTTTATAAACTGGTATTGTACACAGTATGAGTAATCAGTACCTGTAGGGAGAGAGAAGGATAGCGGATAAATAGTGATTGGGCAAGTGTGAAAAGGCTTGAATAGTAAGAATTTATTCCTGTTTCTGATCAGGTTGTGAGTTCCTCGGCGGGTACGGTGAGGCCCTGGGTCATTATTTTCTGTAGTTCGGGTTCCTGGAATTTATTACCGAGTCGTTCAAGGATGGCGTACATGACCTGGTCGGGGATGATGTCGTTAAGAGAGTTTTTGTTTTTTTCGGGTTCGAGCGGTTCGACGGTAATGCCGCGTCCGCGGAAGTAGTCGCTGTCCAGGCCGGCGGTTTTGCTGGTTTGTAAGAGGACAACATCTTTGCCCATGGCCCAGGCCATTTCGATAGTGAAACCGGCGGTGGAGACAACCACATCACAGCGACCTGTCAGGGCCATATAATCGCGCATGGGCAGGGGGCCCATGTAATCGGCCCGGCTGTAGTCAGCGAGGTAGCGGCAGAGGGTATCGGTCTGGGTGTTACCCAGCAGAACGGGGTGCAGTCGGGTTTCTTCAATCATTTTAATGAGATGGAACCAGTGATTAACGTCCCATGCTTTTTTATAAGGCGAGCCCTGTTCCAGGCCCGGCTGCAGGCCGATCATGGGCGTATGGCCTTTGGGCAGGAGCAGGTAGCTGTCGAGAGTCTCCAGGCGAGGCAGGTCACGTTGGTATTCCATGCCACAGAGTTGGAACAGGTCCTGAACAGGGTCAATTTCCTCAGAGCTGTTGGGGAAAAGGGTTCTTAAATAATGGGCTTGGGAGCCGGGCAGAGGGGCCGGGTCTCCGTTTTTGAGATAATAGCCCATTTTGGTTTCAGCATTGATTATATTCATAACGCTGCAGGCCCGTCGGTCCAGGTCCAGGTTGTAGGCGGTGTCAAACTGGTCCATTTGCAGGCGCAGCATGCTGGTGCTTCCCGGTCCCAGCGGTTCGTTTACATCACGGGGCAGGAGTTCGGGAATGCCGGCCAGGTAGCAGATATAGGCGTTGGGATTTTCCGCCCTGACGCGATGGACGAGTGCGCTGCTGCGGATGATGGTTACGGGGCTGGATAACTGGATAAAGAGTATCTTGCCACTGCGGGGGCTGTAGGCATCGCAGCGGCAGGAGTTTCCTGAGCGTAACTGGGGTCGGCAGGGCCGGTCGCCCTTGAAATGTACACAGTTATGGGCAATACGTTTTATCTGTTCATCTCGTCGCATCGGATTCTCCTCGTGTTTGATGCTATTGTCTCCCGGCCCGGGCCGTGGCGCCAGGTGTTCCCATAATCGGCATAATCGATACCCCGGTTAACGTTCTCTTATAAATGTTCGCCTCACTACCAAAGCTTTCCTGAAGACTATTGAAGGTATGTTTTTGTGATAATGTATAAATACCCCTATAGCCCCTATGTCAGTACTGATATAGGTTTTTTTTGGATTACTTTTTAGCCTGCGAATGTAAAGGATTATTTTTGAAGATAATGCTCGAAACCGCGTAATTGTTGATCAAAACATCTAATTTGGTTATTCGGACGTGAAAGGTAAAGGGATCAGGTCAGTTGGGTAGAAAGACGGATTTTGAAGCCTGTTTTGAACCTTTCCGTTTATCATGGAATGGGTTCGTTTCATAGCTGAAATCAGGTTCGAAATTATTTTCTGTAAGTGTTTGAAAATTAAGTATATACAGAATTTAATCGATTTGGGCGGGCTGCGTGAGCTATTTTTTCTGTAACAAGTCCATCAAATCGGTTACTACTATGTATGATTGAAATAGTAGATTCTGAGTATGAGCAGGCAGTCTAGAGTTCATGGTTCTATCTTGCCAAATCCGTACAGACTATTAGAATAGTCAGACTTCGTAAATATAAGTGTTTATGATGGAGGTATATAGTATCATGTTAGCCTTTTTAGATGATTATACCAGTTTAGAGAAGTTTTTTGCGATATGTGCCATATCCTGCGGCATTTTATTTGCCCTGCGAATGATCATGTTATTCCTGGGCCATGATTTTCATCATGATGCGGATGTTGATATGCATGGTGATTTTGATGTTGATACCGGGCACGGGGATTTTGATCATACAGGTGATCATGGCGATATATCTGATCACGGCGATCATGGGGTTCATGGCCATCACGGGGATGCAAGCGAGGGCGATATCAGTTTCCGGGTCCTTTCCATACAGGGGTTAAGTTCCTTTTTCATGATGTTTGGTATTGTGGGTCTGGCTTTGTTACGCGAGAGTGGCTGGTCGCCGGAGCGAGCCGTCATGGGTGCAGTGTGCGCCGGTCTGGCGACCTGCTGGGGTATAAAATGGTTATTCAGTGCGGCCATGAAATTGAAGTCCAGCGGGAACATTGATTTGAAAAACGCCATTGGTCAGGAAGGGGATGTATATTTAAGGATCCCGTCCGAAGGATCCGGCAAGGTGCGTGTTACGGTGCAGGAACATCTGAAGATATGGGATGCCATTTGCGTTGATAAACAGGAGATTAAAACCGGGGAACTGATCCGGGTGGTTGATGTTACTCCCAATGATGTTCTGATCGTGGAAAAAATAGAATAGGAATCTAATTGAAGAGGCACAGAGGTAAAAAAAACTTGAAACAGAATTAAATGAAATCGGTCTTGGTATAATGAGCATGAGTATATCAGGAGTATCGAAAGAGTCTTAGGTTTTAGAACGTTAAAATTAACCATAGTTTAGTAACCTTATAATACCTTAATGTTGGAGATGATTTATGAATATAGTAGAGAATAATTTGCTTGCAGGGATTGGCAACTTTCCAGGGGGTTGGTGGACGATTGGAATTGTAGCGGCCGTTTTTATATTCCTCTTTTTTACGATGTGGCTGGCATCTCGTTATAAGCGCTGCCCTTCGGACAGGATTCTGGTGATATTTGGGAGAGTCGGCCGGGATCAGTCTGCCCGGTGTATTCACGGGGGCGGTACCTTTATCTGGCCCATTATTCATGACTATTCCTATCTGAGTCTGACTCCCATGACGATAAGTATTCCCCTGCAGAATGCGCTATCGTTACAGAATATTCGTATTAACGTGCCCAGTACCTTTACGGTGGGGATCAGTACGGAGCGAGGCATTATGAATAATGCGGCCGAGCGTCTGCTGCGTCTGCAGCCGCGGGAGATAGAGGAGATGGCCAAGGAGATCATCTTTGGTCAGCTCAGGCTGACGGTCGCCTCTCTTACTATCGAGCAGATCAACCAGGACCGGGAAAGTTTCCTGGAATCCATCCGCAAGAATGTGGAGCCGGAACTGAATAAGATCGGGCTTTATCTGATCAATGTAAACATCACCGATATTACGGACGAGTCGGATTACATCGAGAGCATCGGCAAGAAGGCTGCGGCCGAGGCTATCAATAAAGCCAAGGTGGATGTGGCGGAGCAGGAGAAGGATGGCGCTATCGGAGAGGCCAATGCCAATCGGGAAAGAACCATTCGTGTGGCCGAGAATGTAGCGGAAGCGGAAAAGGGGCAAAAGCATGCGGAAGCGGACCGCCGGGTTTATGTGCAGCAGCAGGAGGCCGAGGCGGTCTCCGGTGAAAACATGGCCAAGGCGGATATTGCCGATGTCGAGGCGACGCTGGCGGTTAAAGAAGCGGAAGCCCTGCAAAGAGGTGAGGTGGCCAAGCGGATGGCGGAAGCGGAGATACAGAAGGCCCAATACCTGTCCGAGCAGGAACGTCTAAGGGCCAAAGAGGTTGTGGTAAAAGAGATTGAAAAACAAAAGATTGAGATTGCGGCCGAAGCCCAGGCGGAAAAACTCCGGCGTGAAGCCAAAGGTCAGGCGGATGCCACCCTGGCCCGGTATGAGGCCGAGGCGAAAGGTATCCGTCAGGTACTGGACAGCAAGGCGGCCGGGTATCAATTACTGGTAAAGAGTTGTGCCGGGGATGCCAAGGCAGCGGCCACCCTATTAATGATTGAAAAGGTCGAGGAACTTGTGGCCCACCAGGTGGAAGCGATTAAGAACATCAAGATCGACAAGGTCACGGTCTGGGATTCGGGCGCGGCAGGCAAGGATGGGTCTTCTACTGCCAATTTCATGTCGAGCCTGATAAAAGCCATTCCGCCCTTACAGGATGTAGCCGGTATGGCGGGTGTGGAGTTGCCCTCCTACCTGGGAACGATGGGAGATAAATCGGATGCTGCGGAGAAGTCCGCTTCCTCCCATGGCGTGTCTCCTCCGAGCTAAGCCGAGATGTAACAAGAGCAAATATAAAGATAATTATAAGAAAAATAGTCTGAAGTTGAGTAACCCTGGCAGGACGATGCCGGGGTTATTTTTCTTATTAAGCGGGGTTTATCGGACGGATAATGACAGGTAAAAAGTGTTATTTCCTGGCGGTTTTCTAATTACCGAAGGTATAATTGCGGGAAATTTACGGCGAAAACAGGCCATGAAGATCGGTTATTTCGGGTATGTTTTATATCTGCTTTGGCTGTAACAGGTTAAAGCGTTGGGATTTTTTTCAGGTTATGGTGTCAAAGGCATTTTTTTTATCTATTATGGAACAAAAAAGGATATAATATATGATTGAGATGAAAAGCCATGGCGAGTGGTCATAAGAACGCCTGACAAAATAGCCGGAGTGGGTGTAAGATCATTCCCCCCAGGCCGGAGAAAAAGCGCGGAATTATCTTTTCCGTTGCAAAGGATGAGCCGATATTAAATTCAGTTCTGAACAGATAAGATCAGAGGTTCTGCAGATGAAAACTGTAGTAAAAACATTTATTATCTTATGGATAATGTTACTGGTTTTTGTGGGCTGTAAAAAAGAAAGCCGGGAAACAGGTATCTCCGGGTCACGAACTGATTATAAAGCGTCTGGAAGTACGAAGGAGATGGTTTTGGACGAATCCGGAGAAGAGAGTGGCACATTTGGAGATGACGAGCCCGATATCTATGACGATCCCTGCGAGGAAAATGACTCGGACGGGTTCGCTATCGTGCCGTTGACGAAATTAAATGAAGGTTCGTTGACGGGAAAATCAGTTACCTGTATCCGCATCAAAGCGAATCAGCCTGACGAAATAGCCGATTCTTCGGAAGACGAGAGTGAGCATAAGAAAGACCCCTGCCAGGTTGAGGTGGCGAATAACTTGAAAAACTATCCCGGCGGAGAACTTTCCCGTCAAGACGGATTGGTAACGGCATTGGAGGATTCAGTCGAGGATTCTGATTCCGGATATGATAAAAGACCGGCGGATGATGACGGGCAGGCGTACGACGAGGAAGACCAGGTTGATTATGATGAAGAGTCAGATTACCCGGGGGCGCCTGATAACAGTTCCAGGGATGCCGTGACCGTTTACGAAGACAGTGGCGGTTATGATTATGAAGACCGTGTTTCCCCGGAGCCGGTCGAGGACACTATGCCGGAAGCTTATGCCCGGGATGATGTACCTTATGATTTGATCGAGACAGCGGACAATAACGAGTCCGTAGCGGATTATGGCCAGGCCGATGTTTATGAAGAATCCCCGGAGCAAGAAGTTGTTACAGAGTATGAAGAGATGCCGGTTTATGAAGAACCCGAAACTGATCAGCCGGAACAGGATAACGATGAAGAATACGATGACCAGGACAATTCGGAGTATTTCAATGATATGGAAGGTTACGAGCCGGATACCGGCATGCATGAATCGCTCCCGGAGCCTGCGGAAGGTTATCCCGAAGAGTATTATCCTCCTGAGGAATATCCCGTAGAGCCCGTAGAGAATGAAGAGCCTTATTACGAGGAGAATCCTGAGTACGAAGAGCCGTCTGGTATGGAAGAGCCGGTTCCTGAGGAGCCGGCGGAAGAGTACCCTGTAGAGGAGTATTATCCCGAGGAGGGTGATTATCCCATAGAGAATGTGGAGCCGTATTACGATGAGTATCCGGAGTACGAAGAACCGCCTGATATGGAAGGGACGGTCCCTGAGGAGCCTGCGCCTGAGTATCCTGAGGAGTATTATCCTGAGGAGGATTATTCTCCGGATATTTATCCTGTGGATCCTGATTATCAGGAGCCCCCGGTATATGACGAGATACCCGGCTATGAGCCCAATACACCGTTAGAACCTCAGGAGTATTATCCTGATGAGTACTATCCGTAGATTTTTTTCAGGGATCCTTAGTTGACGCTAGCGTCAAAAGTATTTCGAACGGTTGTTTCTGGATTAAAAACAACGATTTTAAATGCCAATATCCACTTTTAACGGTGGCATCTTAGTTACAATCAGTGAATTAATCTCATTTCGCCGACGTTGGGGATGATGGGGAAGAAGTTTTCCCTGGGTCTATAGCCGCTGGGCCAGTAGACGAAAAATGCTTTTCCAATGAGGTAATCCCGGGGTACGGTACCTGCCCGGTATAAGTCATTTGCCGGAGGTTCCCAGAAGCGGGAATCATGGCTCATAGGGCTGTTATCACCGAGTACAAAGAATTGGTCTTTACCCAGGGTAAATGGGTTGCCCTCAGTCCCTCTACGATACTGTATGCCATTGGAATTAGTATAATGCACATCACGGTATAGTCGGATGTGTTGCAGGGTAAAGGAATCCCCCTGACCTGTCAGGGTAACGGACGGGAATAATTGAATATTACGATCGGGCTTATAATCCCAATCGGCCGGTTCACTGGGGCCGTCCCAGGAAAGTTTAAGTTTCCCCACCTGAATTTCCAGATGGTGATCAACATTGGCAAATGATATTTCCACGGGTTTTCCCTGAGTGGGAAGTGTAAATTGTTTTTGGGCACGTATCTGGCCGGTCGTATCGTCCTGGATAAGGCATTCACCATTAAAATTGATGATGCCGCTGTAGGTACGGCCATATTTACCTAACTGGATAATGAATAAACCATTTGAGCCCAGGGGGTTTAAAACGGCTGAAAGTTTCATGTCACTGGCCGTAAAGTCATTTGCACGGCTGGTGCCGTTATAGAAGCAAAACGTTAAAATATTTAAGAGTCGCTGACGGTTAAAATCCAGTTTTTTGGGCTCTTCAGAGGCGTTAAAAGTGATCTGGTGTGTTTTTTGATCAATTTGCCAGGATTCTTCCGAGCCCTGGTCTGGATGGAAGGGTTGTGGCCAGGGGCCATGATAATTAGTATGAGTACGTGGCAGTTCGGGCTGATAATCGAAGTTAAAGCACTCGATCCATAGGATATCCTGTATATAATCGGGTTTTCTGCTGATATTTCCGTTAATGAAGATATCTCCATCAATAATCTCGACGGTCTCTTCGGGCCGCCCAATAAGTCTTTTGATAAAATTATCTCTGGGTTCGGTGGGATTTTTAAAAACCACTACATCCCATCGTTTGGGTTCATAAAACTGATATACATATTTTAATACCAGTATTCTATCGCCGTTATTGACATAGCGAGGGTAGGTGTTATTGACGGGTGTGCCACAGTCCGGACAAATGGGACCGTCACCGGCTCTTAGTTTTTTAGACAGGACCGGAATTGGTTTTGGAGGAATATATCCCTTGGGAAAACCGTGTTGTTCCGGATTGAATCCGAAATTATAGTTATGAGTGCATTCCTGACAGGTCAGGTTAAAATGGGCCCCGCGGAGCGTGTCGGCCATGCTGCCGGTCGGTATTACAAAGGCCTCGACAATAAAAGCGCGGAACACAAACGCCAGGATAAAAGCGATGACCAGCGATTCCAGGGTTTCTTTTATGGAATGAAGAGCACTGATTTCGGTATCCTGGCTTGTCATTGAGCTCTCGAACATATATAATCTTTCCAATAAGCAGGGTTTACCGGAGTAAGATTCGGTTTACCCTCAATAAATATTTAGAATGAATACCCTAACGGGAGTTGCTTAAGGAGTCAAGTCCCAAGTGTTTGAATTTGCAAATAAGAGGTTTATTTTAATAGCAGTCGTTTGGCACGGCCGATACGGCCGTGGTACACAGTTAAAGTGAAAATATGATGTTTAGCTCGTAGCGTAATTTTTTAGAGTGAAGGTGTAAAAATAATGATGTCATCAATTTTATCGAGATTAAGTATGTTTTTTGTCCAGGCTGTGGAAGGGGGTGCACCTGAAGTGGGCCCTCAAGGAATAGATATTAAGGGATGGGCGGATTATTTTTTAGCCGGCAATGAGCTATGGCGATTTGGCGCGTTGTTGGCGGTTATTTTTCTGGGGGTCCTGGCGGCCCGTATCGCTCGGGCGATGGTCGAGTTTTTTTCGAAGCGTCTGGAGAAAAAAGTTGAGTCCAAGCTTTTAGAGTTATTTCTGCGGTCCATGGCTTCTCCGGTGGGAATAGCCGTATTTGCCGTGGGATTTTATGTCGCCCGTTTTACGCTCAAATTTAACTTACAGGATATAGCCGGTGAGCCGGGATTTTCTTCTCGGGTCTTTATGCTATGGGGCCAGATCAGCAAGGCTATTCTGGCGATAGCGGTCTCTTATTTTCTATATCGTATGGTTGATATTCTGGAATATTATCTCAAGGTATGGACCAGCCGGACAAAATCCACGCTGGACGATATGTTTGTGCCGGTTATCCGTAAGACCCTGCGTATCTTTATAGCGATAGTCGCGAGTCTGTTTATTGCGGATAATATTCTCAAGCTTAAGATTGGTCCTCTGCTGGCGGCGGCGGGTGTTGGCGGCCTGGCCTTTGCGTTGGCGGCCAAGGAGACGATCGCTAATTTTTTTGGCTCGATCAACATTTTTGTGGACCGTCCGTTTCAGATTGGAGAACGGATTAAAATTGGCGGTTTTGACGGGCCGGTTGAAGATGTCGGGTTTCGCAGTACCCGTATTCGCACGCTCGACGGGCATCAGGTAAGTATCCCCAACAGCATGGTGGCCAATGAAAAGATAGAAAATATTGCGCGCCGGCCCTATATCAAACGCGTGGCCAATATTACCATAACGTATGACACTCCGTCGGATAAGGTGGAAAAGGCGGTGCAGATTATTAAAGATGTATTAGCCCATACGGAAGAGGTGAATCGCGATGCGGACCTGGCGCCTCGGGTCTTTTTTAATGAATTCAATGAGTGGTCGCTGAATATCCTGGTCCTTTACTGGTTCACGCCGCCGAATTACTGGGATTTCCAGCAGACCAATGAGCGGATTAATCTGGCGATTATGCGTGGTTTCGAAGCGGAAGGGATTGAGTTTGCGTTTCCGACGCAGACGTTGTATGTGAAGAAAGAGGACGATTGAATGGGATAGGTTTTTCAATTTGATATGTGATTTGAAAGAGCGGACAGGTTATGAGATTATTAAGTCGTCACGGAAAATCGGGGATATTTCCACTTTTTTTATCGATATTTTTTATGCGGTGCATTATGCGATTTTCCATGATTCTCGTCATATTTTTATTTTTCTTCTGGGTGATATCGCGCACCTGGTGGTCTTGCGTGAGCTGCTCTCTACGTATAACGACCAGCTTTTGCGGTTGCTGGAGAATCCCAATGTTCTGGAGCATGAATCGTTTACGGAGCTTTTACGTGCGGTGTTTCATCTGACCGAGGAACTGGCGGCGCGTGATACAATTGAAGACTCGACCCCGGAAGATTACGAGCATCTGTCCAAGGACATCCAGCGGGTGTATTTGAGACTGGTGCAGCAATGGGTGGATTATCTCAAATATTTAAAGACCAATTATCCGTATCTGTTTTCGCTGGCTGTGCGAAAGAATCCGTTTGATCTGAATGCCTCTGTAGTTATCAGATCAAATTGTATCTAACTCTAACACTAAAATCTAGTTGCAGATGGATCGGATGTTCTCTGGCATGTTTCTTTGAGGAAATTATCATCTGGTCGGGTACAAAATTTGTGCTTTTTGTTTTTTCCCATTTAAAAATTACTTGACAGCATGAAGGGTCTGTTTAATGATGTAATGTTTTACGGCTGGGGCCGGCCTTGAGGTCCGCCCTGTTTTGGTATTACCAGTTTTTTCTTTAGAAAGTATATTTTGATAATGAAAGGAAGATTTTATGCCGGACGACAAGAATAAAGCTGAAAATGAAGGTAAAGTAACCGAAAAACCTGCTCCTGCTGGCGAGGGCGGTGAAGGCAGACAGATTCGGATTACTTTAGATGATTCGGAAGTGAATGCGGCGTATACGAATTTCTGCCGTGTAACCGGCTCACCTGAGGAACTAATCATCGATTTTGCCCTGAATCCGAATCCATTCTCGCGTGAGGATCAGACGGTTAAAGTGTCCCAGAGACTGGTTTTGAACTATTTTACGGCCAAACGGCTTTTTGCCGCACTTCAGCAGACGATTATGCGTCATGAGCAGAATTTTGGTGTCATTGAGCTTAATGTGCAACGTCGCCTGACTGCCGGAGCTCCTGCGGCTGGTGGTTCGAAATAGGGTTGTTTCCGCGGGGCATTATTAGTCTGGTAGCCGCCTAATGACGCAATATAACAATAAGATATGTGATTCTTTAGAAAGAAGTCTCGTCAGGAAGATGTTTTTTTCTGGAGTTGTTTATAGATGAGGGCCTTTAGTACTATTGAAACAGGCAGTATTTAAATTTTGAGACCGGGTTGATATCTGAAATCAACACGGTCTTTCTTACCTGAAATAGAAAAATTGTCATAGAAATATCTATAAAATATGGTTCCTATTACCGGTGGCATCTGGATTTCCTGCGGCCCGCATTGCGAATGCGATGCATAACCTATTGTAAATAAAGAAGTTGTAGTGATTGTTGTTTGTGATAGGATCAGGCAAGTGACATAATGATGTAAAAAATACTCGTAATGGCGGGCGAAAGTCTTTATTATGTATATGAAAGGGAAGGTAATTCAGAAGTCTTAAGTTACGATTTTTGGCTAAAAATGCGGTGGATTTTAAAAAAAAGTTAAAAATTATTGTTGACAATTAATATTTTCAGCGTTAGAAACACCCATTAACAAACAATATATATAAACACGTTTTGCGGCAGATTAGGGCTGTTCTGCCGTTATATCAGTATTGTTTAGATTACATATGTTATTCTTGAGATGGATATATCAAGTAAAGCATTTGTATTATGAGAATTGCGTAAGAATTATTTTAAGACTGCGGGAAAAGCGGTCGAGAATATGGTGTTGTGACGATAAACATATATTTAAAAATAATTGAAGGAGATATGGTTTCAGGCGAAGGATTGCCGTTTAATAATAGTGATAATCAAGGTTAGAGGGAGAGATTCGGGGCGATTCATATCCTTCGGGACCTTAAATTATGCAGTGATGGCGTGTTTTCCTTCTGCATTTTGAGAAGATGTTTTTTCTTTAGCTCTTGATTCTGTGGTAAATTGAGGTATATAGTAGTAATATTGAGCTAAAGGCAGTTCGGCAGAGAGCTTGTGTATATGTGTATTTTATTAACAGGGAGGTTGTGAGAATGGCATTTTTAAAAAAAAATGTAGTATAATAAAAAAAAAATTCTGATAATTTCTTGAAAAATTCAACGTTATCCGTATAAATAGCAGACAATTAGAGTAATGAAATGTATATTTGGAGGACATTTGTATGAGGCAAAAATAAACCGGCAGCGGCTGCTGTGGCAAAAAAGCCGGCCGGATTAGATAGAGCGGACATAAAAACTTTGGGGTTAAAACAGTAATAATAATACTGAAAATAACGAGTTATTAGTTTACGGTTCGTTATAAAACGTAATGAGTTGAAAACGACGAACCGCTGCGAAAGGAGATAAGTATCATGGCTAATGGGCTCCGCAAACTCATTAAAAGAGCACGAAAACAGTACTTACACAATGGCCGAATTAGTCGATTCGGCACGCGACTGAAGGTTGAGGAATTAGAGGAAAGGATCGCACCCGCCCAGGCAGTGGCAGCAAACGAATATGTCACGTGGGATGTAACGGGCGGCGCAGCCAACACCTGGGATGATACCGACGGTATTTTAATGTTGGGTAACAGCAGTACGCAAGACATTTCCGTTACGGATATTGCTGATGATTTAGTGCCCAATATTACCCTGGGATCTGCCCTGGATGGCGCAGCTGAAGTGATTGTCATTGTTTCAAATGTAGGTATCGGCAATATTGACCTGAGTACGTATGACGTACCGACGGGTACCACTTCATTAACACTGGTGATTGCGGCGGGATATGATATTGGCGCCCCTGCTGCCGGCGATGCCGGTGGTGACGCGGACTGGGCCACATTCAATGTGGACGGTGTAGCCGTAGGTACCTGCGAGGATCAGATCGCCACCAGTATTACTGGTGACGCCCCTTTACAGGCTGATGGTGATGATCCCACGGCTGACGCTACGGCCGGGATTGGAACCATAACGCTGCCTGCTTTGGCTACCGGACACTCAGGCTTGGCAGTTGCAATTCACGTTTTAGCCGGGGCCACCTCTGGAACACTGACGGCACTTGTCTCCAATGATGCGAGCGTGGACATGGCGGAAGATTCCTTAATTCAGGCAACGGAAGTTACCACGGGAATCACCTGGGCCGGTGATGTGATTGCCACAGGTGCCGCTGGTATTACATTTAATTTGGACCTTGACGCCGGCACCGGTGTGGGAGCGTTATCATTTGGTTCGCTTCAGGTAACCGGTGGTGCGGGAGGAATTGTTATTGATGCCGACGGCGCGACCAGCCTGACAGTGACCAACGGCATTACCATAAGTGGCGCTGCCACGGGCGGCGTCGATATTGATTTTGATCAGAATGCCGGCACGGCTGATGGTGTGGGCGCCGTATCGATTGGCGGTGTCACCATCTCGGACGGCGGGGATCATGATTTGCTTCTCGACGGCGGCCAGAGTGGATTCAGTTCCACAGTAAGCCTGGGTGCGATTAGTATCACAGGCGCCGGCGCCGGTGATATTACGGTAACCACCAGCGGCAACGGTAGTTTTGGTGGTCTGGTATCCGTATCCACCTTAGATAATGACGGTACGGGTGACAGTGATATTACCATTCAGCCGGCGGGTACGGGTGATATGAACGGATTTACCGCGACCGGGTTGATTACCAATGACGCGGCTGCAGTATTAGGCGCCGTAACGATTGGTTCAACCAGTGGCACACTGGGTAATGTATCGCTGGCGGGTATTACGGTTGCCGGCACTAATGATGCCGGTGATATAACCTTCCAGGGTGAAAGCATTGGCACGATTACCTCATCGGCGGCCATTCAGACAGTGACTGGTGCGGCCGGTGATATTGTGTTCAGTGCGGCCGGTGGCACGGATACCGGGTCCATGGGTAACATTACGGTTACCGGAAATGTGGCTGCGGGAGTGGCAGGGGCCACGATCACATTCTCGGCCAATGATGATATGGGTAATATTGCGGTGACCGGGAGTGTCGGTGGAGCCGGGGCGATTGCCTTTACGGCGGATGCCGGCGGAACCGCGGATACCGGTAATATAGGAACGATTAGCGTGACCAATACGACCGGCACGGCCAACTTAGGTAATGGCGGTGGTACGGTGGCATTCAGTGCGGTTGATATCGGCAATATTACGGCTGATAATATCGGATCCACGGGAGCCGG
>JAFGHE010000026.1 GCA_016930295.1 Sedimentisphaerales bacterium | reverse complement strand
ACCCGTGTGCGATACGTTCCGGCATTCACCATCGGCTCCACTGCTAAAATCATACCTTTGCGTAGTTCAATATCATTCAGTAATAATTCTTTGTTCACAAAATTAGGCAACTTGGGATCTTCATGCATTTTGCGGCCAATCCCATGGCCCACATATTCTCTTACTACACCAAATCCTGCATGTTCTGCATGGTTTTGAATCATTCGAGCCACGTCACTCCATTTACGACCCGGCCGGGATTCACTTCGGGCTATTTCCAGTGTCTCTTTTGTTATCTGAACCAGTTTTTCCGTTTCCGGACTTACCTGGCCCACACTAAAGGTCATTGCCGCATCGCCACAATAACCATTCAACTTGACACCACAATCTATACTTATTATATCTCCGTCGCAAAGCTTTCGTTCGCTCGGAATTCCATGTACTACCTGTTCGTTGATACTGGCACAAATACTGGCCGGAAAAGGTTCTTTTCCATGCGGATTGGGCACACCTTTAAATAACGCGATTGCTCCGGCTTCCGCAATTATCTCATCACTTATCCGGGCTAAATAAGCTGTAGTCACACCTACAGTCACTTCCTGTTCAAAACGCTGCAAGATACGGCCGACGATTTTCCCGGCGGCACGTATCATTTCAATCTCACGTTGGCTACGTATTGCAATTGCCATTAAAATAAATATCTTAACGAGCCGGGACGATTTTATCCAGTACCTCAAAGAGGGACTCTCTTACCTGCTCGATTCCTACATCTCCATTAATACTTTGAAGATTTCCTTTGTTCTGGTAATAAGCCACCAGCGGTGCCGTCTGGTCATGGTAGGTTTTTATCCGATTGCGAACCACGTCCTCGGTATCATCCGGTCGCTGAACTAACGGGCCACATCCATTATCACATTGATTTTTCTGTCGGGGCGGATTAAATTGGATATGATACGCCTTTCCGCACACGGAACAACTGCGCCGGCCGGTAATTCTTTCTTCCAGCTTGGAGTCATCGACTTCCAGACACAAAGCAACATCAACGCTCTTGCCTTCTTTCTCCAAAGCAGCATCCAGCTCCCGGGCCTGGCCGATCGTACGGGGAAAGCCATCCAGAATGAAACCGCCACCCTGACCGATTTTTTTCATTTCCTCGATCATCATAGCTACAATCAAGTCATCCGGAACCAGATCGCCAGCATCCATATAGGATTGGGCTTTTTGTCCCAGTTCCGTACCTTCTTTACGATGGCGACGCAATATATCTCCACTGGAAATATGCAACATATTATAACGGTCCACCAACATCTTACATTGCGTGCCTTTCCCGGCTCCCGGCGGTCCTAAAAATACAATAATCATCTATAGGCCCCCTTAATTCTGCCGCCTTCCATAAACCCGGCGTAGTTACGCATAATCAGATTACTCTCTATTCGCTGGACAAGGTCCAGGGAGACACTTACTACAATTAACAGGCCGGTACCTCCCAGGAACTGAGCGACTCCGAACGGTATCTTAAGCCATAACATCACCAGGGTTGGCACTACGGCAATCAGCGATAGAAACGCCGCACCCACATAAGTGATGCGTGTCATAACTTTTTCAAGATATTCCGCCGTACGCCGACCCGGGCGCAAACCGGGGATAAAACTGCCATAATCCCGCAACTGGGTTGCCATTTCTTTGGGATTAAACTGAACGGTGGTCCAGAAATAGGCAAAGAAATAGATCATGACTATATATAAAAAATTATAAATGAATGAGTTATAATTAAACGATGAATTAAGCGTATTTAAAATGGAGCTGTTAGGCCAGGCATTCGATAACCAACCTAACAGAATGGAAGGAAACTGCATTAAGGTAACCGCGAAAATAATCGGCATCACTCCGCCATGATTGACACGCAAGGGCAGATATTGACGCTGCCCCCCATAGACACGCCGGCCGCGCGTCATTTTTGCCTGTTGAATGGGTATCCGACGCTGTCCCTGTGTTATAAGAATGGCGCCGGCTACCACTCCCAAAAAGGCCACGACCAGAAAAATGAGTTTGGCCGGGCCAATATCATTGGCCGGAGCATCAATACTAAAATTAGCCATCTTAATGACTTGTTCCACTGCCCAGGGCATTCGAGAAACGATACCAGCCATGATAATCAGACTGATCCCGTTTCCAATACCATATTCATCAATCTGCTCACCCAGCCACATCAAAAATATGGTACCGGCCGTCATGGCAAGCACACCCATCATAAAGAAAATGATGTAATAATTCTTTACCACTTCATCATATACAAAACCACTTCGGATCATCCATATCACCATGGCCGAGGATTGTACCATACATAATCCCACGGTCAGATAGCGCGTATATTCCTGTATCTTTTTCCGGCCCACCTCACCCTCTTTGTGTAATTTCTCCAGAGCAGGAACTACCGTAACGAGTAACTGGAAAATAATTGAAGCTGATATGTAGGGCATTATACCCAGACCAAACAAACTGCTCCGCCTGAGACTACCACCGGTAAACATCTGCATAAAATCCGCAACCCGGCCAAAAGGACTACTGGTATCGCCGCCCCGAGACATCAATTCTCTCATGGCCCCCTGGTCAACTCCCGGAACCGGCACATAAAAACCTACTCTATAAATGCACAATAAAATCACCGTAAAAATTATCTTATTACGCAGTTCCGGAATTTTAAAAATATTGAGCAAAGTATTAAACATAAACTTTCGTCTATCCTGTTTTTTTATGTATTGTTATTAACCAGTTCCACATTACCACCGGCGCTGGTAATTTTCTGTTCTGCGCTGCGACTGAATTTGTGTGCCACGACGGTCAATTTTCTATTCAGTTCGCCATTGCCAAGTATTTTAACGGGTAATTCCTCACTGCGAATCAATCCGGCCTGGCTTAAAACCTGAGCATCAATTCTGGACCCTTCAGAAAAACCGTCGAGCTGTGAGACATTGACTATTGCATACCGACACGTAAAATTGACATTACTAAAACCACGTTTAGGTAAGCGCCGGAAAAGGGGCATCTGTCCGCCTTCCTTGGTAATAGGCGGCAACTTGCCCGAACGGGATAATTGTCCCTTGTGACCGCGTCCACAGGTTTTACCCAGGCCGCTGCCACGACCGCGCCCTTTGCGACGTCGAGTCTTGTGTTTCCCCACCAGCGCCGTTATCTCATGACTCATCATGGCTCTATATTCCTTTAACTCTATATTACACTATCCAGCCATGCCGGATATATTCTTCAGGGTATTAAAAGCCTTTAACATATAAAAGCTGTTAATATCAATTATCTAATTTTACACCTCTGAGGGTTTCGATCTGCTCTTTGCTGCACAATGACAATAAAGCATTCATAGTGGCTTTAACCACATTCTTCGGGCTGGTACTGCCATACACTTTGGTTAAAACATTTTTTACTCCCGCCAGGTCAAGAACAGCTCGGGCAGATGCCCCCGCAATAACACCTGTTCCATCATCAGCAGGTATCAGAACCACCTTCGTCGCACCAAAATGGCCCGCCACTTCATGGGGTATCGTACTACCTAACAGGTTTACCTTGACAATACTTTTTCGAGCCTCCTTAATTGCCTTCTCCACGGCCGGCGGCACTTCATTAGCCTTGCCATATCCTATTCCTACTTCACCGGCACGATTACCCACGACTACCAGCCCGGCAAAACTAAAACGCCGGCCCCCTTTAACGACCGTGGAACAACGATAAATTTTAACCACCTGATCCTCATAGGGACTTACTTCATCAAACTCCTGTCGTTTGGTAGTCAACTTTGTCACAATTATCTCCAGTACAAATAAATTATAGTTTATCTAAAAGACCAGTCCACCTTTTCGAGCTGCCTCTGCCAGGGCTTTTACTCGACCATGATACTTATATCCATGCCGATCGAAACGTATCTGCCTTATTCCTATATCAACTCCTTTTTTGGCAATTACCTGACCCACATGCATGGCGGCAGCCACATTTCCCGGATTACTAATTTTGTTATCCGGTTTGTCACTGAGTGTACTGGCTGAGGCCAGAGTGATTCCACTTTCATCATCTATGATCTGGGCATACATATGTCGGAGCGAACGAAAAACCGCAAGTCGAGGCCTTTGAGGAACACCACGCACTTTTTTTCGAATACGCTTCTTACGTCTGTCAAATCGAGTATTAATTACTTTTTGTTTATCCATTATCGTATCTCTTATACATACATTAGAATTAACAGCTTAACAAGGGCATCTATTAAATCAGCACAACCGCATCAACCGCTACTGGCAAAAGCCTTGCCAACCTTTTTCTTTATGACTTCGTCAGCGAATCTTACTCCTTTGCCCAAATAAGGTTCCGGAGGACGAGAACGACGGATATCCGCGGCAAACTGCCCTACCGCATGTTTGTCGGCTCCGTTTACCGTAAATACCGCCGGTGTCTCATTACCACGGGCATTCGGTGTTGCAATGTCCACGGTTATACCTTCCGGGATAGTCAAACGAACCGGCTGGGCATATCCCACACTTAATTGCAGTTCCATGCCCTGTACCTTGACACCATAACCCGTTCCATATACCTCAATTTTTTTCTGGAATCCCCTGGTTACGCCCTCAATCATATTGGCAATTATGGCGCGCGTGGTGCCATGCAGAGAACGATGAAATCGCATATCACTGGATCGTGAGACCCGTATTTCATCGGCCTGACTGTCATATTCAACATCAATATCAGGATGAATATCAAAGGTTAAGTTTGCCAAAGTGCCGCCAACCGTGAGGTGCCGGCCTTTGATTTCAATTTTCACTCCTGAAGGAACTTTAACTGGTTTTTTTCCAATACGACTCATATCTGCTATCTTTATTAAAATATTCTGTACTACTCACCTGAAAAACATTTATTCCTGATTAACTTTTATTTCCATCGGCATCAGAATGTCAGCCCGACCGACAACCATGATTTTATCAGGATTGCGACGCGGCGACCATTAAAACACTAGTACACGATGCAAAGCGGCTCTCCTCCCACATTGCGCTGGCGACATTCGCGGTCTGTAATCACACCCATGTTCGTACTAACAATAGTAATTCCCAATCCTCCCATGATTCGGGGAAGGTCACTTACCTTACAATACTCACGACAGGAATTCTTGCTGTAACGCTGTATATGCCTGATAACTTTTTCACCGAGGGGACCATATTTCAAATGAATTCGCAATTCATCATGACTGCCGGCATTAATCCTGTCATAATCGTTTATATAGCCTTGTTCCTTTAAAACCCGCGCTACTCCCTCACACACGCGCGAAGCCCTGATATTCACCGTGGGTTTTTCCACACTGACGGCGTTACGAATTCGAGTAAGCATGTCCGCTATAGGGTCACAATGGCTCATTCCACTTTAACTCCCTGTCTTGTTTATCTCTTAACGACAATTATTTTATAACTGTAATTCCTGTTTAATTGTATTTCCATGAGTACACCTGTTCAATTACCTGACGATTTTCCGGCCTGGTTCATCATGTCGTCGGCGAATTACCAACTGGTCTTGCGTACACCGGGAATCTTACCCTCATTAGCCAGGGTTCGAAAACATATACGACATATTTTAAACTTTCTATACACAGCTCTTGGCCTGCCACATAATTGACATCGGGTATAACCACGCACTCTGAATTTTGGTCTTCTTTCCGCTTTAATTCTTAACGCTTTGGTTGCCATGCGCTCCTCTATCCCCCTTGGGGGACTGTATCACTAACTAATTTGTGCCGCCTTTAAACGGCATTCCAAACAATTTCAGTAATTCCCGGCCTTCCTCATCCGTAGTAGCCGTAGTTACCATCGCTATATTCATACCTTGTACACCGGAAATTTTATCCGGGTCAATTTCCGGAAAAACCGCCTGTTCCGTCAGACCCATGCTGTAATTCCCCCGGCCATCAAAGCTGTTGGGATTCAAGCCGCGAAAATCACGTACCCGCGGGATGGCCAAACTAACCAGTCTGTCAAAAAATTCATACATTCTGGCGCCCCGCAGCGTCACCTTTAAACCAATCTCCTGACCCTGGCGGAGTTTAAAATTGGACACACTGATTTTGGCCTTGCAGACCAACGGTTTTTGGCCGGTTATCTGCATTAAATCATTTAAACCACCTTCTATAAGCTTTTTATCCTGGTTGGCTCTGCCTACACCCATAGATACTACAATTTTATCCAATTTGGGAACCTGCATAATATTGCGGTAATGAAACTTTTCCATTAGAGTGGAAACTATTTTTGATTTATATAGTGCTTCCAGTCGCGTCATTTGTATACATCCTCTATAGCTTTATACGCTGTTAGCCCTTTGCTCGTTTAACCGTCCCAATCGTACCACCCGGACCAACACGTTTTTTTTCACCATTTTCTTCCACAATAAATTTAACCCGGCCTGCCTTATCGCCGCTCAGGGGCTGGACATTACTTATATGAATAGGGCGTTCTACCTGAAGCCGGCCTCCCTGGGGATTTCGCCGAGACGGGCGTACATGCTTAAATACCCGGTTCCTTCCTTCCACGATGACTGTTTGCCGCATCGGATCGACACTAAGCACCTTGCCACGTTCACCCGCGTCATCTCCGGCTATCACCATCACGATATCACCTTTTTTAATATGTAAAGCCATTTATACCACCTCTGAAGCCAGTGAAATAATTTTCATGAAATTCTTTTCTCTTAGTTCCCGTGCCACGGCTCCAAATATCCGCGTCCCTATCGGATTACCGTTATCATCAATTAAAACGCCCGCATTACTATCAAATCGCACGTAACTCCCGTCGGGGCGCTTGGTGGGATATTTGGTTCTGATAATCACACATTTATGAACTTTTTTATCATTAAGGGTCATCGTGGGTAATGATTTTTTAATCGCGACCACGATTACATCCCCCACACCGGCCGTCCGCCGGGTAAACTTTCCCCGGGCCGTACTTCCACCCAGCACCCTTACACACAAAGCCGTTTTAGCTCCTGTATTATCCGCAATATCCAATATTGTTTCCTGTTGTATCATGAAACGTTTCTCGCCTTGTCTTTGGTTTGTATCAACGCCCTTTATTCATGCTGACATTCGATTTATACTTCTTCAATCACTCGAACCAGTCGCCAACTCTTGGTTTTACTCATCTTACGACATTTACATATATCCACCGTATCACCTTCCCGGGCCTTATTGGCATCATCGTGCACATGGGCCACTGTACGACGTTTTAATAATTTTCCATATTTAGGATGCCTGGTAAGGTAATTCAGCAAAACCTTGACCGTCTTGTCGCCCGACTTTGAGGCGACCACACCACGGTATAGTTTAGGAGGTTTGCGTTTGGTTTCTGTCATTGCTATCGTATCCTTTCAAAAGGGATATTATTCGGCAGCCTTCTCCTTTGCGTGTGCCAATTGTCGTTCTCGAATAACCGTCTTGATCCTGGCAATATCACGTTTCGCCTTTTTCAGCCTGCTCGGATCTTCTAATTTCTCCGTAACAGCCTGTGTCCGAATTTCAAATAAACGGCGTTCCAGACTTTCCAGTTCTTCTTCGAGTTCGTCCGGATTCATTTCTCTTATATCAGTTGCTTTCATAATCTTCCTGAATTATTCTGTACTTATTTCCTTGAATACTCTCCGGTCAAAATGCCTACTCACCCGGCATGCCGTCGTTTAACAAAACGACATTTAATCGGCATTTTATGGGCTACCCGAACCAGGGCTTCACGGGCAACCTCCTCCGGAACTCCGCCAATTTCATAAAGAACGGTACCCGGTTTAATGGACGCCACCCAGAAATCGGGTTCTCCCTTGCCCTTACCCATACGAGTTTCCAGCGGTTTACTACTTACGGACCGGTGGGGAAATATCCTGATATATACCTTGCCTTCACGATGTAAATAATGCGTAGCCGCCACCCGGCCCGCTTCAATCTGACGGCCGGTAATCTTGCCCGTGCCTAATGATTGGAGTCCATATTCTCCAAAAGCCACAAAATTACCCCGGGTCGCATTACCTTTGACACGACCTCGCTGATATTTACGATACTTTACTCGTTTCGGCATTAAAGCCATTGTGGTAATCCTTAATTACTTCTGCGGGCACTGACTTAAAAGCATACCTATTTAAAACGTGTACACGTAATGCTATTTAGTACCGGCGCCATAAATACTTCGTTGACTTTCTTCCTTTTTAACTTCATTAAACATGCCGCGATACACCCAGACCTTGATGCCTATGGTCCCGTAAGTTGTCACGGAAGCAATCAGGCCATAATCCACATTCGCCTGCAGGGTCTGCAGAGGAATACTGCCTAATAACTGGGTTTCCGAACGAGCCAGCTCCGCTCCTCCCAGCCGGCCCGAGCAGATAATCTTTACTCCTTTGGCGCCATTGGCCATGGCTGCCTCACAATGCTGCTTCATGACCCGGCGAAAGGCGGCACGACGTTTGAGCTGTTCTGAAATCGCCTCGGCGACTAACTGAGCACTCAATTCCGGATTTTTAATCTCCTGAACATTCAGGGTAACTTTTCGATCGATTAAATCTTCCACGGCTTCGCGAAGTTTCTCGATTTCAGCTCCTTTGGGTCCTATGACTAATCCCGGACGTGCCGTATGCAATGTCACCCTGACATCGTCCCGGGTACGTTCTATATATATCTGAGCCACGGCGGCATACGGGGGTTGCCGATTCAAGCGCTTATCAATATACTTACGTATCATTTCGTCTTCGACAAGAAATGAACCGTATGCCGCTTTGGGAGCAAACCATTTACTCTTCCAGCCCAGAGTTATTCCGGTGCGAAAACCAATTGGCGATACCTTTTGGCCCATAAATTTCTTCCTTCGTATGCTGCTCTAAATTTGTTTCCTAAAAATTTACTGCATATCCACACTTACATGAATATGACTACACAAACGCGTGAAGGGTACGGCACGTCCACGATCTTTGGGCCGCCAGCGCCGCGTCCCCATCCGAACGCCACCCTCATCCACCCGGGCTTCACGCACATATAAACGTTCGACATCCGCCTCCTCTTCATCCGCGTTAGCAATGGCGCTGCGTAACACTTTATCCACCATTACAGCCGCTCTTTTATTGGCAAATTTCAACATATCCAGCGCATCCTGCACCGGATACCCATTAATTAATTCTGTTATCAGTCGAACCTTTCGTGGTGCGATAGGAGCATAGCGATGAGTGGCCCTCCACACGACGAGGTCCTGAGCGTCTACGCGCAAAACCCGTGCTATTGATTCGATATCACTGCGTTGGGGAGTGGGACGGTATAAGCCCCGCTCCCAATTTTTTAAAGCCGAACCCATCTGTTTGATCCGGACCGTTCTTCTCTCGGGTGATATGCCTGCCGGCACTATCGCGTCTGCCAGTTCGTCCAGACTCATACCCGCTCTCGTTCTATAACTTTTTAACTTCTCGCTACTTAACATCGTTAACCTGTATTCCTTAAGGATTTCTTTATTATCTGCATACTATCCGGTTGCTTACGTGCCAAAACATCGGCACCCTAAGTCTAAATCCTATTTCCTTTTACCTCCACTGTGACCACGGAAAGTTCGCGTGGGTGAAAATTCACCTAATTTATGTCCCACCATATCTTCGGTAATATATACTTTATTAAATATTTTGCCGTTATGTACCAGAAACGTATATCCCACAAACTCCGGTACTATGGTACACCGTCGCGCCCAGGTTTTAATGGGGTCTCGGTTCCCGACTTCTTCCTGTTTGGTTACTTTTTTAAACAGCTTTTCGTCAACAAAAGGTCCTTTTCTTAAAGATCGACCCATACCTTTTTCCTTCTTATTGAATGTTACAAGACTAACTGTCCATAACGTTTATTCTTACGTCGGCGAATTATCCATTTGCCGGATGTCTTGCGGGGATTACGTGTCTTTCCACCCTTGGCGGGAATGCCGGTGGGAGAACAGGGATGCCTGCCCCCATTACTTCGCCCTTCGCCGCCGCCCATTGGATGGGCTACCGGATTCATGGCTTTACCTCGAACATGAGGTTTGCGTCCCATATGGCGTTTGCGTCCGGCTTTACCAATCTTGACATGCTGATGATCCATATTACCCAATTGCCCAATGGTGGCTCGACATGCTGCCTGAACCATTCTCATTTCACCACTGGGCAAGATAATTTGGGCCATTTTACCTTCCCGTGCGGCCAGACGAGCCACAGCGCCGGCCGTTCGTACCATTTTTCCGCCCTGTCCCACATTCATTTCTATATTATGAATTTCCAAGCCAACCGGTATCGAAGACAGCGGCAGAGTATTACCTGTTTTGGGCTCCACATTGGGCCCGCTCTCGATAACCTCCCCGACTTTCAAACCCAGAGGAGCCAGAATATAACGTTTTTCTCCGTCGGAGTAACGTAAAAGGGCTATATGACAGGTGCGGTTCGGATCATATTCAATGGCTTCCACTGTGGCCGAAATACCATCTTTATTGCGTTTAAAATCGATTATACGATAGAGACGACGTGCACCGCCACCCCGAAAACGTACGGTTGTTTTACCGCTGTGATTACGGCCGCCGCTTTTCTTTATCCGTTTCACCAGTGACTTTTCCGGTCGGGAACGTGTTATCTCAGCGTAATCATTCACTGAGGCGTTTCGTCTGCCGGGACTGGTAGGTTTATATACTCGTATTCCCATCTTATATTCTCATACTATTTGGTTAGAATAAATCTATATGATAATCTTCATGTAAGACAACGATGGCCTTTTTCCAATGAGCTGTCGTACTCCAGATATATCCTTTACGACGTGGTTTACCCTTACGGTTACACGTTCTCACATCCTTTACCCTGACATTATATATTTTTTCAACCGCCTGCTTTATCTGAGCCTTGTTCGATCGGGCATGCACCTCAAAAGGGTAGGCATTATTCCGGGAGGCCTGATGCGTTCCCTTTTCTGTTACCAGCGGCCTGATTATTACCTGATATTTATCCACCTGTCTTTACCTCTAATCAGATATAAATACGCTTTTTTTTAGCTTGGGTTAATATCATAAAATTGTGATAGACTATAATTATACTCAGGTTACTCCTGTTTCTCTGCTATCAATGCTTCCAATGCTTTTCGTGTAAATAACAGCTTATGTTTATTACATATATCACCCGCATTAAGCTGGTCCACTTCCACCGCATCAATCCGGGGTATATTTCGTAACGATTTATAGATATTTATGTCGTAATCATCCATAGCCAGCAGACAACTTCGATCTATGTTTAGATTATGTAATATCGCTGCAAATTCCCTGGTTTTGGGATCATTAAATTCCAGCGTGTCAATAACTAACGTATTATTACTTTGTATCTTGGCCAGGATAGCTGAATTCCGGGCCAGGAGACGTTGTTTCCTGGGCATCCGCTGATTAAAACTTCTTGGTTTCTTGGCAAAAGCCACGCCCCCGCCTTTACGGATGACGGTCCGTCTTCTTCCCGCACGTGCCCGGCCGGTACCTTTCTGCCGATATAATTTCGTATTTGACGCAGACACCATTCCTCTGCTCTTGGTGGCAGCCGTACCGACCCGTTTGTTAGTGTGATACATAACCAGCGCCTGCTTTAAAAGAACAGGTCGCACTTTCCCACCAAAAACCGATTCATCGATTTCGATGTGGTCTGTTTCTTTGCCTTCTCGATCATATACTGTTAATTTTATCATCTTTATACTTTTGTCTTTGAATTTCTAATAACAAGATATCCATTACGAGGCCCGGCTACTGCCCCTCTGAGCATGAGCAGGTTGTTTTCCTTGTCAACAGCGACAATTTTATGATTTCTGGTAGTATGGTTAGCATGGCCCATATGCCCGGCCATTTTTTTTCCTTTTCGAATACCCCTACCCGTACCGGCGCTGCCGGAATTTGAACCAATGCCGCCGGGGTGACGATGCTTTCTTTCGGTGCCGTGGGAAGCTGACATACCCTTAAAACCAAAACGTTTCATCACGCCTGCATACCCCTTACCTTTCGTGGTACCCGTCACATCGACATAATTAATACCCTCGAATATTTCAACCGTTACTTCTTCGCCGGGTTGCTGCTGTGATTCTTCATCCAGGCGTACTTCTCTAACAAAACGTTTAACAGACGCTCCGGATTTTTCGGCATGCCCAGTTTGAGGCTTCTTACATCTGCTTTTCTTAAGGTCCTCATACCCCAGTTGTAATGCCATATACCCATCAGTATCCATAGTTTTTATCTGCATTATCGTACAGGGTCCTGCTAGCACGACAGTGACTGGTTCAATCTTACCCTGCTCATTATATAAGCGGGTCATGCCTAGTTTTTTTCCTAATATCATTGCAGTCATTTGTTTTATGCTCGCCTGTTTAAACCAATAAAAAACGTGCTGTCAGTTCAAAACAGCACGTTCATAAATACATTATACCCTTATCTTTACAAACACCCCCGCCGGAACTACCAGTCTGTTTAATGCTTCTACGGTACGAGGATTGGCATCGATTATATCGATTATTCGCTTATGGGTCCTGATTTCGAATTGTTCCCGTGATTTTTTATCAATATGGGGGGACCTTAGAACGGTGTATCGTTCTATCCGAGTAGGTAAAGGAACCGGCCCGCTGACACGTGCATTGGTCCGACGGGCCTGCTCAACTATTTCACGAGCCGAAGCATCCAATGCTCCATGATCATAAGCTTCCATTCGTATTCTAATCTTTTCAGCTTCCACTACAATTGTCCTCTTTAAGGTTCCTTAAAAGGCCATTTTTATATAATTATATTCTTTTTCTGCTTAATGTTTGCAGTCAAATAAATCACGTAAATGCTTGTATTATAAGTATTTACACTAAAACCACGCTCTATGATACAAAATTCTTTATAACATGTTGTGAATTTTATACATTACGAATTATTTATAGTCTTGTAAGAATAGCTATAAAATGCTGT
>JAFGHE010000233.1 GCA_016930295.1 Sedimentisphaerales bacterium | reverse complement strand
TGCCACCGTCAAAAGTGGATATTGGCATTTTAAGTCGCTGTTTTTAATCCAGAAACAACCGTTCGAAATACTTTTGACGCTAGCGTCTTCATTGTTGATTTATGATTTTGGAAGAAAGGTGGTGATAGCCATGTCAGAAACAAACGAAACAAAAACAAAAGGCGATCCCCTGAATCACTCGGACTCTCCAGTAATTAGTGCTGAAGATAACTTACAGGGAAAAAACAAGGAACTTCCTTCAAGTCACGAAGAAGAAGAGAGGTTTTTTTCCTCGCCTGAACTCGCAGAAGAAACTACGGAAGTAACACAAACCCCGGATAAAGAAAAAAAACATTCCGGAAATAGTCAGGAAGATACTACCCAGGTCCAAGATGACGATATTTTCTGGTAATCAATTTTTTAATGTAAAAGAAAGGTGATGAATATGTCTCGATACCGTGAAGGATATTTTGGCAATTGTCCTGTGTGTGGCAAGACCGATGGTTATCTGAATATCAGTTGTAATCACTGGTTTATCTGTCATCAACATAAGACCAAGTGGTTCGCAGGCAGCAGTGTATTTTCGCGCTGGCAATTTGAGACGGAAATCGACTGGCTGGAAAACGCCGTTCTGTTGGGACAGTATAAGGATGTGGAACCGGTTCCCGCCCGAACGGAGAAACAGTTCAAGCGGATGGTATCCAACCGGGATGTCGGACCCAGTCGATGGGGAGCGCGACCCGCGCGCAAACAAAAGGAAGCCGTCAGAAATCTGCTGCATCAGAAGCTGTGGGAAAAATACAGACATGGGGAGCTAAATGACGGTAAACGGCTGGCGTCTGAATTAACCAGTGAGATTCTCGATACCCCTACCAGCGAACCGCTGACTCACTCTGACACGATGACGGATAAGGATTTACACGCCTTGTTAAACCGCCGGCGGATTCTGGTGATAGACGATGAGCCGACCGTCCGGCAAAGCTGCGCGAGGATTTTTAACGAGCGTGACTATGATGTGGAGACCGCCGCTTCCGCCCGGGAAGGGCTGGAACGTTCCAGCCGGGGCTATTTTGATTGTGCCCTCATTGACCTGAAGATGCCTGACATGGACGGTATGGAAATCGTTCGCTGTGTGCGAAAGAATCGTGAGAATATGGTCGTTGTTATTATTACCGGATACGGCACGGATGCTTCAACGGCAGAAGCCCGACAACTGGGTGTTTCCGACTATCTCCACAAGCCTTTCGCTCCTGAAGAACTTGTCGGTGCGGTGGAACGTGCCCTTGGGGACCATAATCGAAACTGATGCTCAAAAGTACAATGCCTGACCATTGTGAATGTACCGCTGACATCAAGTATAAATTTTAGAAGGAAAGGTGTGAGAACCATGAACACTCTGAGACGAATTCTGGTAGTCGATGATGATCCGACCGTCCGGACAAGCTGCGAAAGAATTTTTAATGACCGGGGCTTTTATGTCGAAACCGCGGCCACGGCCAAAGAGGGTCTGGAACAGACAAAAAATAATCATTTTGATTGCGTTCTGGTCGATCTGAGAATACCCGACATGGATGGTATGGAGGTTGTGCGGAGAACGAGAAAAACATGTACCCATACGGCGGTTCTTATTATCACGGGCTATGGCAGTCTGGATACGGTGCTGGAGTCAAATCGGTTGGGTGTTTCGGATTACCTGTGTAAACCTTTTCATCCTGACGAACTTTTGCAGGCCGTGGAACAGGCGATCCATAAGGTGTCTCAGGCCCGCGTGAATGAAACGCTGGACCAGGTTCTGCTGGGTATAAAAGAAAATATCTCAAAACCTGTATCTTTTGAACCGTACAATCCTCAAACTCTGACCCACATGGTAACAACCTCTGTGGGTGTTAAAAAGGCTCAGGCCCCGGCTCTTAATATCTTTGCTCTGGGTCTGTTAGCGGGTGTATATATCGCGTTTGGCTCGGCACTGGCAACCCTGGCAGGACACGACGCGGTCGGCCGATTGGGTGTTGGTATGGCTCAAATTCTGACAGGGTCTGTTTTTTCTGTCGGGCTTATCCTGGTGGTGCTGGCAGGTGCGGAACTGTTCACCGGCAATAATCTTATGATAGCCAGTGTATTAAATAAGGAATACGGCATGGGGCGTTTACTGAATCGCTGGGCTCTGGTGTATCTGGCCAATTTTGCCGGAGCATTACTGCTGGTATTTATCATGTATCACTCCGGCTTATGGAAAACGGCATCCAATGCAGTGGGCGCCAAGGCGATTGCCATTGCCAGCGCGAAAGTCAACTTATCCTTCAGCGAGGCATTTTTTCGGGGTATTGGCTGTAACTGGCTGGTATGCCTGGCAGTATGGATGTCTCTGGCGGCCCGGGAGGTACCAGGAAAAATTCTGGCCATTTTCTTTCCGATCATGGCCTTTGTGGCACTGGGGTTTGAGCACTGCGTCGCCAACATGTATTTTATTCCCATGGGTCTGCTTTTAAAAGGGACCGCGGCCGGCATCGGATTCAGCCCGGAGAGTATGTCGGCATTGACCTGGGGTAACTTCTTCCGGGCCAATCTTATTCCGGTCACTCTGGGAAATATCGTGGGGGGCGCCCTTTTTGTCGGAGCATTTTACTGGTTCGTGTTCATGCGGAAAAAAAGCGAAAACCCTGTTACCCTGAATCATATCTTTCACTTTGTGGAAAAACTGCTGATCATGGGCCGTCAGGGAAAATTTTAAGAACGCCTAACTGATCACGCCCTGAATATATTCCCGGGTCATTTTTTCGCGGGGGGATTCAAAGACCTGCCGGGCCGGGCCGTGTTCGATGAGTTCCCCGCAATAGAGAAAGATCACGTAATCGGCCAGGCGCCGGGCCTGGCGGAGGATATGGGTCACCACAATAATGGTATAATCCTTTTTCAGGCGTAAAAAGCTTTCTTCAATGTGCCGGCTGGATTTGGGATCCAGCGCGGAGGTTGGTTCATCGGCAAGGATTATCTCAGGTTCGACCGCCAGCCCGCGGGCCAGACATAGCCTCTGCTGCTGTCCGATGGAAACCTGAGTGGCAGGGGTGTGCAATTTGTCTTTTACCTCCTCCCACAGGCCGGCGATCTTGAGATAATGCTCCACAACACTATTCAACTTCTTTTTGTCCTTTATCCCATGGAGCCGGGGACCGTACGCCACATTATCATAAATCGACATGGGTAACGGGTAGGGTGTCTGGGAGAGTAAACCCATCTTCTTGCGGATATGGGTGAGCTCAACATGCGGATCGAAAATATTTTCTTCATCCACCATCACCTCTCCTGAGACTCTTACGCCGTCCACAGTATCCACCAGGCGGTTAAACGACCGCAACAGCGTGGTTTTTCCGCAGCCGGAAGGACCGATGATGACGATCACTCGTTTATCCGGAATGTTAATGGATACATCCCTGAGGACATGGTCTTTGCCGTAATAGACGTTTAAATTTTTCACGCGAATATGAGTTTCGGGTTCCATGGATGTACACCTATTTGATTATATGTCGGGTATATTTACGCGATACGATTCTGGTGGTAATACTGATAAATAAAATAATCATGGTCAGGATAAAAGCCGAGGCATAGGCCCGGTTCTGTACCTGGGGAAACGGCGTGCCTAACTGGAAGAAAATGGCCAGCGGCAATGTGGCGGCCGGACGAAACAGGGAATTGGGAACCGCATCGCTGAAGCCGGCGGTAAAAATCACGGAGGCGGCATCTCCAATGCCCCGGCCGAACGCAATTAATACGGCGGTGATCATGCCGGGCAGCCCCTGGCGGACCACGACTTTCAGGGCGGTTTCCCAGCGCGTGGCGCCCACGGCATACGAGGCTTCCAAAAGACCACGCGGGACCATACTGAACACCTCATCCATGGCCCGGCACATAATCGGTAATATCAGCAGAGCCACGGTAATAATACCGCCCAGGAGCGAGGCCCGTAATCCGAAAAACAGCATAATCGTAAATCCAAAAGCACCGTACACAATGGAGGGGATGCCCCACAACACATCCAGACAGAAACGGACCAGGCGCACGATGGAACCATTTCTTCGGGCATACAGGTTTAAATACAGCACCACCGGCAGGGCCAGGAAAAGAGCCAGTATCGTGGCCCCGCCGGCCAGATATATTGAACCCAGGATGGCATTCAATATCCCGCCTTCTTTCCCCAGATAAAATCCGCCTTTGGGCGTCTGGGTAATCATGGAAAGACGCATCGACGGTAACCCTTTAAAGGTAATTGCAGCGACAATGAGGACCAGAATCAGACACAACGCTATCGTGCTGACGATCATCAATCCTTTAAAAATGTTTTCTTCAATTCTTCTTCGGTCCATTACCTTTTTCCATACGGAGTTTTGTGTTTCAACCTTTTACATCTGTCTTTCGATCCTGATTAATACGATACGAGCGACGATATTGAACAACAGTACGACCAGCAGCAGGATAAAACAGGCCAGCATCAGGGCGGAATCGTATAAGGGGACCGAAAGCATCTCCCCGTAGTTATTGGCGATCAGGGCCGGCAGGGGATAGGCCGCATCCAGCAGCGAGCCGGGCGCACGCGGGACATTCCCCACCACCATCAGGACCGCCATGGTCTCACCAAAGGCCCGTGAAAGCCCCAGGACAATCGCCGCCATAATACCGGGCCTTGCTTTACGTAATACTACCTGTTTGATCGTCTGCCATCGGGTGGCGCCCAGCGACAGGGAGGCCTCACGCAACTCGCGCGGCACGGCGCGAAAAACTTCCAGCGAGACATGGATAATAATGGGACAAATCATTATACCCAGGACCACACCGCCGGAGAGGACACAGTAACCGGAAGAAAAAGATCCCACCCGGGGGGCTATGGTATCCTTAATCAAAGGAACAATAACCAAAACCCCCCATACCCCATAAATGACAGAAGGAATACCGGCGAGTAAATCAATCAAGGGTTTGATCCATTCCCGCAGATATCCGGGCGCATATTCGGAAAGATAGATCGAGGTCAACAGGCACAGCGGAATAGCCATAATTATGGCGACACCGGTAACCCACAATGACCCCATGATAAAGGGATAAAATCCAAATTCCTGACGCAGCGGATGCCAGGAGCCGGAGGTTAATAATTCAAGGAACGGTTTTAACTCGAGGACAGGCCGGGAACGATAATATAAACCGGCGATGATCAATACTAAAATCAGACAGGACAAAAAGGCAATGACTCCCATCAGCCGGGCGGTTATTTTGTCCTTATACACACGTATATTCATCAATGTTACCTGTTTTGAGAATAATATGATTTACAATATATCCGCGGTAAGTTTATGCAGAGACTCCTGAATCTTATCTTCCGTTAATTCGATATAACCGGCTTCGGATATAAATGCCTGCCCTTCGGTCAGAATCCAGCGGATAAACTCAAGCACCTCGGGCTTTTGAGGTTTACCATGACAAACCAGATGCAGGGCCCGCCCCGGCGGAGAGGGATATACATCCGTGGCAATGGCGCGGATAAGCTCATCGAGTGAACGGTAAAAATCCTCATCCTTATCTAACCGGCCGTTCTCGTTCAGATCCAGGGGTAATACCCGGATCGATTCGACCTGTCCCTTCGTGTTATTGTCATAGACAAAATTAATATTATTAAACCCGATACCCAGAGAATCCTTTTTGACCGCGTCGGCCAGTCCGGGATCACCATACACCCCGACTCCCAGCAGATCTTCCTGATTCCTATCAAAATACTGGGCCCAGGTTTTCGCGGCCCCGCAGGCATCCGAACGGGTATAAACATGGATAGGGTCGGTGTGGGGCGTGCCGGCGGCCAGGCCCCATTTCGTTACGGTCCCGTTGATCCAGATATCGATGAGAGTTTGTCTTTTTATCCCTCGTTCCAGCAGGGCTTTCGCGGCCGGATTATTTTCATTGATTGTAGCCACCACGGCATCCTTGGTCACGGAAACCCACCAGGCGCCCTTGTCTATTTCCGCGGGATAAATATCACGCGAGACCATTCCCAAATCCACGACTTCCGACAGACAATCGGCCATGCCCTTGCCTGCGCCGCCGGCGGCCACGTCGATCTGAACACCCGGATGGATCTTCTGAAATTCCTCCGCCCACTTCACGACCATGGGATACAAGGCCCAGGCGCCGGAAAGGGTTATAGTTCCTTTTAATACCTTTTCCTGATTTTTCTGAGCAACTCTGGTGTCTTTTTGACAGCCGACGAAAAGAAATAAAAAGACCAGTCCCAAACTCACTATTAATTTCATCTTATGAACCTTGTTTGTAAACATGATACACTTCCCTTCCTAACATCAGATTTTGACTTCGATACCATTTCCTAATTAAACTAAATCCGCAAAGGATAAATTCTCCAATTTATCCGAGATATAATCTCGTATCTCTTTAAATACTGTGATAATCTTGTCTTCCCGAGACAGGGGGGTATCAGAATAAAAATACTTGCTCACCGACTCGGTCGATGCCAGGGCGCCGTCCATGACCCGAATGATCTCCGCTACCGAAATCTGGTCGGCCGGCCGGGCTAATTTATAACCCCCTTTGGTACCCCGGCGGGTCATGATATAGCGATTCTGCCGTAGAATCGTAAAAAGAAACTCCAGATACTTCTTAGGAATATCACAATGCGAACAGATATCTTCAATTTTGATATAGCCGTTCTTGTCGTTACGAGCCATGTAAATCAGAGCCAAAATAGAATATTCACTTTTAGTCGTTAACTTCATTGTTTACTCCTTTTCTATGTTGTCTATAGACATTATATAGAATATATCGTCTTATGCAAAGAGAATTTTTCAATTTTTTTAAAAAATTATCACCAAAAGAGTGCTGTTCGTCTTAAGTCGATTATTAGCAATTAGTTATGTAATCGCAAGCCATTGCGGCACTTCGCTGATGGTTTCCAATATTGCCGCAGGGCAGGTTTGCAGGCGGTCTCTGGGTTGATGGCCACAGGCCAGCAGCAGGCAGTCGACACCCATGGCCTGGGCTACTTCAAAGTCGTGGAGGGTGTCGCCGATGAAGAGGATTTCGTGCCTCTGGTAATGCAGTTGGCTGAGCCACTGCCGGCCGTGTTCGACTTTACTGTAGGCATAGTAGTCGTTGAGACCAATAATACCAATAAAGTAATTACGCAAATTGAAATAGTCGATGGCCTCGTCGAGGGGTTTTTGTTGATAGGCGGACAGTACCGAATGAGTTAAGCCGGCACTTGCTAATTTTTCTAAAACCTTACGAGCCCCCTGTTGCAGCCGGAACCGCTCCAGACGGCCGGTGTAGCGGGCCATATAATCGCGAGCCAGTTCCTCGAACGATTCCTTCTGAAAATTAAATCCCATACGCCGATAAAAATCAATGGCCGGAAAATCAAACAACTCGCGATAACTCTCCAGGGAAATCAATTCCAACCCGCGCCCCTGTTGCAGTTCATTGACCACGGCCACACAGTCTTCCACATCATCCAGCAGTGTGCCGTTCCAGTCCCAGATTATATGCTTGTATTGAGTCATTGCTTAAAATCATATATAAAACATCAATAATACAAGAACGCCTACAGAATATAGAATACCGAAAAATAAACAAGAAAAATCCTTTCTATGATGGCCCCGGAGCCGAAACCGAGAGCCGGCCTAAATATCGCCAGGCGGGTTCATTACCTCTTACTTTGACCTCCGTTTCCTGCTCCGTTTATAATATTGACATTCTCCTTTTGAAAGCTTATTTTTAATCAAAACGTATTATAAAATACATTATGTTATTCGTCTAAAAGGAAAACTATGAGTTTTTGCACAGCAATAAATTGTATGGACGGGCGGGTGCAGTTACCCGTAATTAAGTACCTGCAGAATCGTTTTAATGTGGAATTTGTTGATTCTATCACGGAACCAGGTCCCAATTTCATACTTGCACGTCAGACTGATGTCGGCCTGATGCTGTCTATTTTAAAACGCCTGAAAATATCTATTGAGCATCATGGCTCCATAGGTATTGCCGTTGCAGGTCATTATGATTGTGCAGGTAATCCCGCAACAAAAGAAGAACAAACCATTCATACCCGCGATGCCGTCCGATACCTTAAACGCAGGTATAAGGATATTGATATTTTAGGTTTATGGGTGGACGAAAACTGGGAAGTATCTGAATTATCACTGGATGATCTATAGCGCCTGGCAAACCGTTTATACTTAACCTGAGGTGAATAAGCTATATTGTCATCTTTTTCTGTGTCTGGCCTGCCGGCGTGCCTGTTGCAGGGCGTCCAGCATATCCTCCCCCTGAGACGCCGGTTGCTGTTCCCCGGGTTTTTCCTTTTTTGGCTGGGGCCCCTGAGTTGTTTTTTCTGGTTTCTGCTCCGGTGTTGATACGGACGCTGCGGTTGTTTGTGGTTTAACCGGCCGGGCTGGTTTTGCTTTGATTCTCTTGAAGGCGGTTTGTAATCCGGATGATTTTCTAACGTGAACATCTTCCGGTTCTTCGTCTTGTTCTTCGGCCTTCTTTCCCCGGCGTTGCAGGCTCAGCAGGCCGGTCCTCCGTTCCAGGACCTCCAGTAGAAGCAGGACTACAGCCCCCAGCGCCAGCCACCGGCTGATATCGATTAACTGACCCTGGCGGGGCAAATCGTCCCAGATTCCGGCCAGTTCTATGCGCTCTCTGCCACTGCTGGCGCGGGCCAGTTTTTCCATGGCATACCGGGCATCGGCCTGGGTTACAGGTTTAAATTCCGGGGAATAGGGCAGACATATCGGGGCCAGTGTTGACTTGCCTATATCTTCTATCTCTACGGTCGAAAGGAGCGTTTCATTACCGCCCAGTGGTACCTGGGCCTCCAGCGTATCGGCATCCACCCAGCGCAGGGACTGTTTTACTACTTCCGGTTTTCGGCCGGGAGGACCTTTGAGGGTATTGACCTGGGGGTTCCGGTTAAACGGCTCGCCCTGCCGGTCCGGGTCCAGATGCAGTTGGATGATACACATACCCTTTTCCACTTTCTGGGTCAGCAGCAGGTCCTCACCCAGAAACTCTGCTTCGCCGGCCGTCCATCGTGCCAGACTGGTATACAAATCCCCGATTTGATCCCATTGGACGATCGGTCCGGCAAATTCGCCATCGGCCTGACCGGTATAACAGGCCACGCGCCCCATACCCGCCTGCCAGGTAGCCACGGCCGGGGCCTCATATTCATCCACGGTCACAGCCGCCAGATTGGCTCCTTCCCGGATATAACAGAGGTTGTAACCACCCATCGGCGGAGGCAGCAGGAACCGCTTGCCAGAGATCATAGCCATGCCGCCGGTAAACTGGAGAGGGGTTGGATCCTCGATAAAGCTGCTCCGTGCCACTACAAACGTGTCCTGGGCAAACAGACGCGGTAGTTCCTGGGCGTTCTCTGTAAAGTATATCCGGCCTTCACCACGATGGGCCACATCGCGGAGAAAATCAGCGTCCGGATCAGTCTCTTTACCCAATCCAATGACACTTACGGTTATGCCGGCCTCACGGGAACGCTCTAATAATTCGCGATACTCTCCCGGCTGTTCGGCATCGGCCGCATCGGCAAAAAGAATAATATGTCTGGTGCCTGCTTTGGCGTCCTGGATCATTTGCGCTGCCGACTTCAGCGCTTCATAGACGTAGATACCGCCCCCCCTCGAGTCTATCCGAAGAATCCGGTTACGCAGGTCCGGATCCTCATCGATCGGGCGGCAGCGAGCAATAATATGGGGTGAACTGTCCACTGCCACTACTCCCATCTCGTCCATAGACGACAATAAATCCAGAACCTGGGCCGCAGCCAGATTCGCCAGATCCATTTTGGTCTTCCCTCCGCTTACCGTCATAGTCATACTACCCGACCGGTCCAGGGCCACCACGATGGCCAGCGAAAGCTTGCGGTGTTCACGGCGGAGCTCCATACTCACGGGCATGATCGGTTCCAAGGGCGAACGAAAATATCCGCCCGGCCCGAACGAGCTTTTACCTCCGGTCATCATCAGTCCGGCGCCGGTTTCAGTAATCCAGGTCGCCAGGGTCACCATGCCTGATTCACCAATGGTATTGGCCGGTGTATCTTCCAACAGGACGGCGGAGTACCGCGCTAATTCGTCTAATGTCCAGTTGGCATTTTCCGGCTGAGACGCATTAATCTCTAACCCGCCGCTTTGTAACAACTGTGCCAGGCCTGACTCGACAGCGGGGCTCAGACAAAGAATCGGGCGAGGCCCTTCCACGCCCACCAGCAATTTAGCCCGGTTATTTTCCGGCATAGGGTCATCACCGGGACCTCGTGAATCGGCTTCGGAAATCTGCAGGGTATAATGCAGCACGCCTGGAACCAAAGCCCGGTCCCGAAATGTCATACTGCTAAGCCCCGAGGGGACCGCCCTTTTACTGCGGGATAGTATGATATTATCCCGGACAAATTCATACTCTATCTCCTGACCTACGGGTGAATCAATCCACGCCGTCACCATGAATCCTTCGCCGGGAGTAACGTTTTGCGGAGCGTCGATATGGGAAATGGCCAGGTCATTGGCCGTGGTCCGTTCCAACAGCCGGTAGTCCACCGCGATACCGCGTGCGGCAGCGCCGCCGACGGCTTTGATCGGGTCTCTGCCGGTCCATCGGCCATCCGAGAGAATAAGAAGTCGCCCCGGTCGATCCTGCGGTATTAAGGCCAGGGCCGTCTCGATTGCTGATGTCAGGTTTGAGCCGTTCGGGCCCACTTCGTTAACAAACTCTTTGAAATCAGGATTTTCCGGCAGCTTTTCAATCGCCGCCTTTTCTCCAAACGAGACTACAGCCAGCTTATCCATGGATTTCATGCGGGTCTGGATCAGGGTGTATGTTTCCATAGCTTTTTCCTGGCCATCGGAGGGCATGGATAAGCTCCGGTCAACTACTATCACCACGGTCCCGGCCCGGCTCGGCAGGCGTACGGCCAATCCGCATAACGCCAACACCACCAATATCAGGATAATACTCCGCAGTATCTGCAGGAACCGGGTCGGCATCTTACAGAGCATCAATACCGCGCCCAGGGGCAATATCAATAACAGCCAGATTGGATATAATAGAATCATGGTTGTAGTTTCCCCTGCCTTGCTACCAGAACCAGGTGACCGATCAATACCACCAGGGCCGGCAGGGCAAACAGCCACGCCATGGCGACATATCCCTTGCGCGTGTCCTCATTTTTTCGCCAGTCGCCCCATTGCTTCGTGACGGCCTGGCTCAGGTCGGACTCCTGGCGATTCAGGGCATTAACCGCGAAACGCCAGGTTTCTTTAATCGTTTGATCTTCTCCCTTACGTGCAGTAACTTCATACAGTCCCACCTGTTCGGCGGCAACCATCATATCGGTAAATACCATACTTAAGGCAGTGGCTCCCGGCCCGGCCTGGAACAATTCGCGCGTCCGTCCGTCGGGCGCTGTCAACCATACTTCCTGTGTCTGGGTATCCAGCGTTACCGTGGCGCTGGTGCCGAGTCGGAGGTTGGCCGGTTGGACGCCGGGCCGCTGATCACTGCGCCATTGCACGATATTACTGATCAAAACCGGCCAGGACGCTGTCTCCTGCAGCGTGGACAACTCATGCTGAAACCGGATATCCATCTGCCAGGAACCGTTCAGACGCTCCTGGATTCGTATTAATGGAATATTACCGGCCATGATAATGCTTCGGCCGCCCGAACGTACGGTCTGTTCCTGTTCCTCGGCCGCTTTGACAGCGCCCCATACCACGCCGTTAAGACTCACGCCATCGCATATCGGATGGGACCGGTCCATGACAAACGGACCGATATAAGCGCGGGCCGAGCTATCAGTGATAAAACGTATCAGCCAGGTTGCCGGCTCGCTAACGATAAAGGCAGGATTGTCCGTGAAGATAATCTGCGCCTGGTTTTGTACCAGGCGTATGCGACCGGTAGCCTCCAGGGCCGACATCACATACTTTTGTAACTGTTCATCGCTGATACTAATGCTCACGCGCACAGGCGGGACCCTGGCCGGCAGCAGCTTTACTTCGTTATCGACCGCTAAATTATCTCCGGCCGATACATCTGTGCCGGACAGGTTCAATCGCGCTCGCAGCAGCGGTAAACCCCCCGGGATATCAAAAATAATACGCCGTGTTTCATCCGGCGCCAGAAATATCGATTCTTCTTTTATTTTTCGGACAGTCTGGGTATTTTTTTCTTTATCCTCGGTTACTGCTTCGATGAGCAGGGTGGCCCGACCGGGCTCGGCGGATAGATTGGCTATCTCCAGAAGCAGACGTTCGGTATCAGCCGCGATAGTGCGCGCAGCATTGACAATAGCCATATTCGCACGCGCCTGGCCAAACGACCACCATTGAATCCGGCTGCCGGCCTGAACATCGATACCGGGCGCGTGGTCGCTGACTATCAGAATTTCCGTCCGGTCCCCGGCCAGTTCCTCGGCCAGCATCAGGGCCTGCTCGATATTAGCCGT
>JAFGHE010000232.1 GCA_016930295.1 Sedimentisphaerales bacterium | reverse complement strand
TGGTTTTTTGGGCGTTTTGGATTAGTTTTATTTTTAGGTTTGGATTTTGAATCAGGCGGGTGATCAGGTCGGGCAGGTTGGTACGGTTTTTATTGAGGAGCAGGCCGGTCTGGTTGTGGGTGATGGTTTCAGGGATGCCGCCGGTGGGGGCGGCGATCACGGGCAGGCCGGCGGCCATGGCTTCGATGACGGTCAGGGGCATGCCTTCGTTCAGGGAGGCATTGATGAAGATGTCGGCGGCGGCATAATAGTTAGTGATGTCCGGGTGGGGGACCGGGCCGGTGCGGCGGAGCCAGGGGGCGTCCGGGAATCCGTCGCCGGGGATGGCCATTAAACGCAGGTTCGGATATTGAGGATACAAGGTGTGCAGGGCAGTTGTGACTGTATCGGCGCCTTTGACAATATCGTGGCTGCGGCCTATGAAAAGCAGCACGATGTCATCCGATGCCAATCCAAAACGTTCCCTGATTTGCTGCCGATTTGCCGCGGGTGTTTGCGGAGGGGGAAGATAGCCGTTGTAGATAACGGATATTTTATCTTCCGTCAGATTAAAACATTGTCGGGCACGGTTTTTAATGCTTTGGCTTACGGTGATGACATGATCGGCATGTCGGGCGAGGTATCCTTCTACGAGGGTACCCCAGTAGCAGCGCCAGTTGAACCAGGCATGGCAGTTTATCAGATAATCCAGTGACACGCCATGGAGGGTGTGTATATGGCGGTTAAAATGACATCTGGACAGGCTCCAGTTTATGAAATGAGGGGATAAAGCGCCGGCGTGGGTGTGGATAATGTGATATTTTTCGGGGCGGAGTTGTTCCAGGGAGTAGATATCCAGTCCGTAAGTATTACCAAAGATATCGACCTGCAGGCCGAGTTGGCGCAGGGCGCGGGCCAGTTGCAGGACATGGAGTTCGACCCCGCCGGCGGTGTTGAGGTCCAGTGCAGCGCAGAGTGCGACTCTCATTGTTGCTCCAGCCAGTGATTTTGTCCTGTGCCGTGGTCCCGCAGGGCGTTGCGCCAGCCGGCGCAATAGCCGTGCAGCATGTTGAGGATATAGCGGAACCGGCCCTGGAACCAGTTATAGCGGGCAATATCATAGAGGAATCCGATGGCACGCAGCGGCCAGAGGCGCAAATGTCGCTTGATAAAAATAATGTGATTGTGGGCGATCCAGTACAGGCGTTTGCCGATAGCCGGGCCATGGCCGCCGGTTTCCACGATGTGATGTTTGTAAGCGATATCCGTCAGATACCATAATGTGTATCCCTGCCGGCGCAGGCGGGCATGCAGGTCGGATTCTTCGCGGAAGGAGTGGCCGCCGTTGAGGCCAAAGATGCCGTCATAGCCGCCGATTTCCAGCAATAAATGCCGTTTTACCAGGAAGACCTGGTTGCCCCAGTCGATGGGTCCGGCGGGGGCGTGGTATTGGATAAGTTCACCACTGTATAGAGTTGGGCGGGTGATCAGTTGTTCCCAGGTATATTCTTCGGGCCCGTGTTTGACGGCGATATGACGACCGAACACGGCCGCCACATCCTGATGTTGATGTAAAAGGTCAATGGCTCGACTGATAAAATCGTTGTTAAGCAATTCAATATCATCGTCCAGCATAAAGGCTATAGTGCCCTGAGCAGTTTTAATCCCTTCGTTGCGCGATTTCTGGGCGCCTTGGGCTTTCTCATGTCGGATGAGTGTGACCTGTACATCGGGAAATTGATAAGCCGGTGTGGATCCGTCATCGATCACCAGTATTTCCAGCTTATCCTGAGGATAATCCTGCCGGCGAAGATCATTAATGAGTGAACTGACCATATCGAATCGGTCTTTACTGGCAATAATGGCTGAGACAGTGGGTTGAGTTTCCAATATTTCCTTCCTCTAGCTGTCAAACCGGAACGGGGCGTTTACGCACGAATATTTTTTTCATCTGTTCCCGCTGATGTTCGGTAGCAAAGGCATGACTTTTTCTGAAGAAGCCGTTTTCCTTGACGAATACTATATCCATAGCCGTTAATGCGCCATCGAGCGGGCGGTAGGCATTGCCAAAACAGTCATAGGCAACAAAACCGTGTTTTTTCATATAGGTAACGACCTTATAAAATTGCGGCCCGCCGATCATGGTTTCGAAAAACTGTACTTCCAGGATGACCAGTTCCGTTTGTAATAAGGTTTTAGCGGCGCCGTCCAGAACGTTGAGTTCGGTTCCCTGGGTATCAATTTTCATTACGAACGGTCCGGTCAGGTTTCGCTCGGCACAAACCTGATCGATGGTAATGACAGGAACCTCTCTTTCGATACCGTCGGCATGGGCGCCTTCCTGTTCTTTGGCCATGGACGAGCCTGTGATATCCGGATGAACATTCAGGATAGTAGAGCCGGGCTGGTCTGCGGCACAGGCCAGGATATATTCGGCGTTATAGTGACGGATAATTTTCTGTAGATATTTTTCGCATTCAGCCAGCGGTTCGATTAGCAGAAATCTGGCCTGGGGAAAGGCCCGATATAGATCGTAGGTACCATCAGCCACTCCGACATCAATGACTGATTCAGGCTGGAAATCCATTTCTATGATATGGTCCAAAACCTGTGCCATCCCCAGCCGTCGGGCTGCCCACATTCGGGTTAATTCAAAGCCGCAGACATTAAATGCCTTTCTGACCTGTTTTTTCAGGAATTTACGCATAGTTCAACTCTGTTCATTAGATAGTATTATTTATATCAGTTAAATCGGAAAATATTTCGGACTGGCATGAGTTATTATGTAAGAAAGGCACAAAGGCACAAAGAGACAAAGGGATAGAAGATCAGGATTTTTGGGCCAGGCAGAAGAGGTTGGCGGTTTTGAAGGTTTTGTTATCCCATTTTTTTATGGGCTCGAGTACAGTTTTGAGTGCGGCAGGGCGTCTGAGCAGGAATTCGAGGGTGTCGATGATTCGGCCGAAATAGGCGGTGCCGTCAAAATCAACCACGTTGAAAGAGTTTTTTTCGAGTAGCTGTTTCAGTTTGTCCTTCGAGAAATGCTCGTGCCATCGTTTTCGGGCGGAAATACAGCCGATGAGGTGATCGGGATTATTGACGTATCGATATTCATATTCTTCCTGCGAATGTGTACGGCAATAGTACCAGCGATGCAGTCCGGGCCAATAGAACTGGATATTACCCCGGTCGAGAAATGAGAAGAAATATTTACCCGGCACGGTGACGATCAGGAGACCGTCTTTCCGGAGTACACGGTAGAGTTCCTGCAGGAGTTGTTCCTGTTCATAGACATGTTCCAGGACATCCAGTAGTGCGATAGAATCAAATGTTTCGTCTTCAAAGGGAAGGGGTATGGTCTGATTGATATGGCGGACATCCAGATGGGGGAATCTCTGGCGGGCCTGGTTGATTTCGTCACGGGAGATGTCCAGGCCGATGATACACTTAATATTTTTCTCGGACAGGGCATTCATAAAATCGCCCTGGGAGCAGCCGAAATCCAGGTGGGCCTGCGAATTGGCGGGCACCAGTTCCCAGGCAAAGCCCAGACGGTCATAGCCAAATGGATTGTTGGTACTTATTTTTGTATGCATATTCTCATCGGGAGTATATGACGTCGGCGTCAAAAGTATTTCGAACGTTTGTTTCTGTATTAAAAACAATGATCTTAATTGCCAATATCCACTTTTGATGGGCGCATCTATATATATCACTCAAAAGGTATCATCGGAAAAGAGCTATAAGAATCATGATTAAATGGTCCGAAGTCGGGGCGCCGGCAGTCCGTCGGTGAGCAGAAAAATGTAGTAATTTTATATTTGATAACAGGTTATGATTATTGTAAAATGAATGTATGGAGTTAATAATAAGAGTATGATTTATCTTAAATAGACGCTAGCGTCAAAAGTATTTTGAACGTTTGTTTCTGTATTAAAAACAACGATTTTAAATGCCAATATCCACTTTTGACGGTGG
>JAFGHE010000231.1 GCA_016930295.1 Sedimentisphaerales bacterium | reverse complement strand
CTGGTGGCCTATGGCGAAGAGAATCGTGACTGGGGCGGCGCGTTTGCGGTTTATCGCGGCCTGACCGAGGCGCTTCCCTACCATCGCCTGTTTAATGCCCCGATTGCCGAAGGGGCCATTGTGGGCACGGCGGTGGGGTATGCTCTGGAAGGCGGGCGTGCGCTGGTGGAGTTGATGTATTGTGATTTTCTGGGTCGGGCCGGGGATGAAGTCTTTAACCAACTCTGCAAATGGCAGGCCATGAGCGGCGGTCTTTTGAAGATGCCGGTTGTTTTGCGAGTCTCAGTGGGTAATAAATATGGGGCTCAGCACAGCCAGGACTGGACCTCTCTTTGCGGGCATATCCCGGGCCTGAAAGTGGTTTTCCCGGCCACGCCTTACGATGCCAAAGGTCTGATGTACTCGGCCCTGATCGGCACGGACCCGGTCGTTTTCTTCGAAAACCAGCGGCTTTACGGCACTGCGGAAGAGTTTGTAAAAGGTGGGGTGCCGCAGGGCTATTATGAAGTAGCGTTCGGCGAGCCGGCTGTTCGTAAGGAAGGCCGTGATTTGACTATCCTGACTATTGGCGCAACTCTTTATCGGGCTATGGAGGCGGCCAAGGAACTGGAAGAAAAATATGGATTAAGCTGCGAGATTATCGACGCACGGTCGCTGGTGCCGTTTAATTATGATCTGGTTCTGGCCTCGGTTAAAAAAACGCGCAAGATTCTGCTTGCCTCAGATGCCTGCCAGCGCGGCAGTTTTCTCCATACCATGGCCTCGACCATCACTACCCTGGCGTTTGACGAACTGGATGCCCCGCCGGTGGTATTGGGCGCTAGAAACTGGATTACCCCACCGGACGAAATCGAAGACACGTTTTTCCCCTACCCTTGCGACTTCCTGGACATGATTCATGAACATATTTTTCCCTTAAAAGGATACCAGGTCAAACGGGATTGCAGCGCAGATGAACTAGTCCGTCGAAGTCAACACGGAATTTAAAGAGGCGGACTTTTATATTTTTAATCCGAAACAAGCGTTCGCAATACTTTTGACGCCGGCGTCTATTTCAGGCACGGAAAAGGATTAAACACAAAAATATTTTCAGGGCAGACCTATGTGCCTGCCCTCTTTTTCTTTAACCTTATCACCTGATCTACTGATTACCTGCTCTGATATGGATACATGTGTCTTCCCTGATTATAAATAGATGCCACCGTCAAAAGTTGATATTGGCATTTAAAATCGTTGTTTTTAATCCAGAAACAACTGTTCGAAATACTTTTGACGCTAGCGTCTAAATATTCTGGCTAAAAACAATATTTTTAGAAAATTGATCTTGACCATTAAGGGTAATAGAGTTATATATATCCCGGTGTAACGAGGTAACTAACCCTTTTGACAGGCATGGATGGCAGGAGGAAAATTCCTTAAAATTAGTGTATTACCGGCATTATGTTTATCGCTGGTATAATTTTAGTCAGGTTTACTTTATGGATACGGGAGAAAACTATGGGTAAACACATATCTATTCTATTGCTAGGGGCCTTTATGGTCCTACCAGTTCCGTCTCTTTGGGCTGCTTTCACTTATCAGATTATTGACTTAGGTACCTTTGGTGGTAACGAAGGATTCAAAAGTGCAGCTTTCGACATCAATGAAAATGGTCAGGTAGTTGGTTATGCCGAAGGTGATAGTGGTATTCAAGCCTTTTTTTATGACTATTACACCCCTGCCGGCATAGAGGCTATTGGTAGTCCGGGCACACAGAGTGTGGCATATGGAATTAATGATTCAGCGCAAGTTGTCGGATATTCTACCAGCAGTGATTTTTCGAATCGGCAAGGCTTTCTCTGGGACAATAGTAGCGGCATAGCAAACCTCGGGACCCTGGGCGGCAGTTACAGCGAAGCTCGCAGTATTAACAACAGCGGCCAGGTGGTGGGATACTCAGAAAAGAGCGACGGTAACGAGGAAGCTTTTATATATGACAGCACGGATTCTTCTGCCCAGTTGGAAGGCATCGGCACTCTGGGAGGCAATCAAAGCCAGGCTTATGATATCAACGATTCCGGGCACGTGGCGGGCACCTCAGGGACCGGCACCAGCACGCACGCCTTTTACTGGGACGGCTCGCGGGATGGAGAAGGCAATCCTGTGGACATGCAGGATTTGGGTTCCCTGTATGATGACAACAGCTTTGGCGAAGCGATTAATGAAAACGACCAGGTTGTGGGCGTATCAGCCGTTCCGGATAGTGGTCCTTATGATGCGATCAAGAGAGAGGCTTTCGAGGGCAATGTCATCGAAGGTATCGATAGTTTAGGGCGGCCGGTGGACGAGTACAGTTATGCCTACGATATCAATGGTTCAGGCTTTGTGGTCGGCGCTGTTACGTTGAATGCCGCTTTAGGTTTGGGCGATGATGGCTTCTCTTTTAATGCCGTGATTTGGGAAGATGGTGAAATGAACAGCCTGTACGACTTGTTGGTTGAGCCCGATAGCGGATGGTTTTCGCTGGAGAATGCTCTGGGTATTAATGAAGACGGCTGGATTGTTGGTTATGGTCGTCTCGCCATCGAAATCCCCGGGTACGGGACCTATGCGGGAGATCAGCACGCTTTCCTGTTGATTCCCGATGGGGAGGTTGGGGTGCTCCCTGCCGTCGTTCCTGTACCATCAGCTCTGGGACTTTGCCTGGTGGGGCTTTGTGCTGCATTTCCTCTACGCAGAAGACTGGGAAATATCAGGATTTAGCCGGCAGGCCTTATATATCAGGGTAGAAGATATAAAAAATACGCGACGTGTATCTGATAATTGACAAATCGAATTTCCTGATACCCAGCGCCTGTTTCCGGATGTAGGCTGATTTATTCTATGCGCAATATTTTAGAATCTGTGGCAAGTAGTACCTCGCCCTGATCATTAAGAGTGGGGGGGGTGATGGGTGTGTCTTTGAGGTCAACGGATAGGTTTTCCCTGCCGTCGGGTGTCAGGTGGATTAGTTTGTTGGCGATGGTGGCCAGGACGCTGCCGTCGGGCAGGGAGCAGCCGTAGCCGGGAGTTGTGGTTTCTACTTTCCATTGTTCGTTGCCGTCTTTGATGCACCAGATGGTGTTTTCGTCCAGCACGCAGACTTTGCCGTCGGGGGTAAGGATGGGGTGCCGGGTGGTGATCCAGCCTTTGGACTGGGGCGGGGACCATCGCCACTTTATTTCGCCTTTGGTATCCACGGCCATAAGTGTATCTTTGTCGTCGGTTTTGCCCAGGAAATAAAGCAACCCCTCGGGTGAGCCGGACCAGTTATATAATTCGGGCATGGGCAGGGGGAAATTTCCCTGTTCGTCGCCGGTTTTGGCGTCGAAGATATGGATGTTCTGCGGGCCGGCGAGGATCATCTGGCTGGATTTCTCGTTATAGAGGGGGGGCAGTGCCATCATGCCGGCGGCCTTATGACCCCATTCACAGGTAGGGGAGCCGTATTCGTTGAAGTTTAAGTAATACTGCGCATCATAGTCTTCCATTTTGTCATAAAATTGTACCACGTTTAGAAACTGTTTTTCCAGCGGGACCAGCAGTTGCAGTTCAGCTTCCTCGCTCATGGCGCTGGGAATGGGCAGATTACTCATGATAAGTTTATTATTAAGCGTAACTGATTCCAGGAACAGATGATTGTTTTGGTAAAATATCTGGTTGTCTTTAATGACGGCTTCGGCTACGCGTGATTTGGGCCGGCTCCATTCTTGTTTTCCGTCCGGGCTATAGCATTGTATCCGGGTAGTGGTAACCAGGAGTACTTTTTTGTTGGCGGCCAGTACGGCCAGTACTTTTTCCCGGGCATCGAGGGAAATGTCCATCACGACTGCGATTTTGCCTTTCAGCGCCGCTTTATTAAGGGTTTGACCGTTTCGTAACAGGTTTTCAAAGGCAACGTATAAATGTGTCTGGTTATTCATGGTTTCACCTGGTTTATGGTTGTTTGCGTCTGATTTATTACAGCCGGCGAGCGCCAGGGGCAATAAAATACAAATCAGTTTAACTAAGAGGAGTCCGATTATTTTCATAATGTATGTATTTTAAATTCAGCGCCGGCCTTGGTCTGCATCCATGCTTCCAGCCGGGCCAGGTCATCCTTGCCGATATCATTGAAGAGTAAACGCCGGATCCAGCCGAAAAATCCTTCAAACCGGCTTGTGTCAATGCCGATGCAATATGCGACCAGGATATTCATATCACAATTCTTACCGATGGTCAGTCGTTCCGGATGAGCATGCTGAATTACTATGTCATTGCCGGTGTCATTAATTGTAAAGCGAAAATGATGGCTGCCGTCGGGGTCCGGATTGGTGACAGTATATTGCCAGTAGAAGCGCAGGAAGGTATTGTCATAATCGCCGCTGCCGTTTTTGCGGGCCAGCCGGTATTTTCGATTGAGTCCCTGGTCCATGGTATTGTTGAGTGTCTGAGTCCATTGATATTTTTTGTTCTCGTCCCAGGAGGCGCCGCTAAAGCTCAGATGAACGCGGGTATTGGCCACTAAAATACCGGTGTATATCTGATTGGTGGTGATAGTCCGGGCGAACTCATCGTCTCCCAGCCGATACAGGAATAAATCGCAGGTGGCGCCGTTGGCGCCCCAGTCGTAGCCTGTTTCTTTTCTGGTGTTGGGAATATTACCGACCGTGGTGTATATAGCGGCCACGGTTTCGCCGGCGGGCCGGGTATATTTGGGTTTCTGGCCCGGGAAAACGACCTTTATCTTTTCTTTGTCCGTGTTTTGCAGGCCGGGTATGTTGGCGATGTTGTTATTGATCCAGGTGACCTTGCCCCAGTAATGTCTCAGGCGGGGCGCCTGGTTGCGTTTCATGATGGAGGCGGCGTCGAATACATAAGGCATGCCGTCGTAATATTGTTTATACCGGGGCAGCCCCCGCCAGGAGTCGGTTACTTTCAGTGAATAATCATATTCATCATCCAGGCCCTGGGCATGGCCCAGTTCATGGGCCACGGCCAGACAGGGATAGTCCTTGCCGTCGTAATCCGTGACCGTGTCAAACCGGCCCGGTTCTTCCTTGTGGGCACTGTATCTGAAACTGGAGGAAGTATTGCCTATCGAGGATCCTTTGGCGTCGGAAGTGACATTGACTTTACATAAGTGAGGGCCGCCGGAGTCATCGTTTACTTTGGCTTCCAGCAGGGCAAAGGTTTTGGTTAGATAATCTTCCCGATTGGTAAGGTACAATTCATAATCCTTGGAGTTCCAGCGATTCATGGCATTATTCATGCCCAATTCCCGATATTTTTTAACATGAACGTCTGTACCGCCATTTCCGGTATCTTTATACAAACGGCAGCTCCAGAAGCTCACCAGGGCGTTGACAATTCTGCTTTTATTGGCATCCGCTCCGGTTTTAATATCGATGCCGGCATAATGCAGGTAATGGATATCAAAATTGCCGCAGCCACCGCAGTAATCGGTATAATCAGTTGTGCGTATATTGGCTTTATGTGAAATACGGGTATCATCGATCATGGCCGCTCGCGCGCCGAGAACATGTTTTTTAGCAAAGTCGAAATCGGCTGTTTGCGCGGTGCGTTTGTCGTAGATGTGATAGAAGTTGCTGCAGAAGACTACCGCGCGGGTCTCGGCATGATAATCGATGATGATATTCAGGTTAAACTTCAGGTTGGTGTGGTATTGGGCCTTGGAATTCGGTTTGTGGATATTAATCTGGAAAGGTTTCTTTTTATCAAGCGTGTCAAGATAGAGCAGGGAGACACGGGAGTCATCGGAAAGATCCTTGTCGGCATCGTCTTTGTCTTTATCCTTAATGACCTGGCTGCCATTAGTCTTGACCAGCACAATGTCATCCAGGTTAAAGATAAGCGGTTTGTCCGGAGCGACGGCTATTTTGATATCGTCCGCGGTCAAATCATAGGAGAACTTGCCCTTGCCGTCCGTGAACCGGGCATAATAATTTTTGGATTTCCACAGTTTGGGCAGGTCGTATTTTTTGGGCCGGTCCAGGTCGATTTTAATTTTGGTAGGATCGAGTTTTTTGATTTCACGCTTATCGGCCGCGGTGGCTTCTATATAGGTATTTTCTTCCAGGGAGAATTCCAGCATCATGTCCTTATCCAGGTCGGCCAGTTTATTCCCGTCCGTCTTTTTGGTCAGAATCCAGGGCACACACTGGCATGCATTGAACACATCGGAGGTGTTGATGGTCCAGTTGCTGGAGGTATCCACAGGGTTGGCACTCGTACCGTCGGTGCTTTTGCGTGAGCCTTTGACCAGGATTGGAGGGATACAAATAGATTTACTTTTGTGATGAGAATGGCCGTAATAACGGTCGAAATAGACAAAACGATTATAATGCCACTTCGGATCGAGCGTTAATTTTACGGGTTTATCGTCAGTGCCGATAGCCTCGCCGGCGGTATCAATTTTTTCAAACCTGCCATCTTTATAATCAGCATACCCATCGGCCTGCCAGTCTGCTTCGACTGAGGTCCACTTCAGCGGCAGGCTGAAAACACGGTGTTTTTTCTTGAGCTTATCTTCCAGGGTGTCTTCAGGAACGAACTCGATCGATTCTTTCTGGCCGGGAGGTTCCGCTACAAAATAATGGAGCTTTTCATATTTGAATTCCAGGGTAAACGTTTCCTTGGAGGTAGCGGCATCGAATTTAAGCTTGCCGCCGTCCAGGGTTTTAATTTCCTCGGTGGTGTCGTCATTATAATGGATAATCACGGGCATATCCTTGGGGAACGGCCGTGCATTTTTTTCCGGATCAAGAAAAAGTAATTGCAGATAGACCGATACTGTTGGCAGGGGCGGGAACTTGCCTTCACAGGGGCAGTCCCGCGCGATGCTGTCATAAAAACTGCACTTGAAGGGTTCCATATGGCGGGGCGTGGGCGGATCGATCTGTTTTTTGCAGGGGGCCATATCCCCGGCTTTACAGGGCATACTTTTAAGGGGTCGGTCTTTGTGAAAGAGGAAAAACGTAACCCGACGGCTGGGCTCATAGGCGTTGGGAGTTTCCTTCATCAGGTTAAATTCACCGCAGCCCATATGTTTGGGATCCATGAACTGCTCCGGCGGGATATTGATATCATGCTTGCTGGTCATGTATTGGGTGAACATTTTTTTTCTGGTCAGCGGCCCGGCAATACCGTCCACGGTCAGAGCGTTGTCACCCTGAAAATTCTTGATCGCGGTTTCAGTTTTGGGGCCTTTAATGCCGTCCACGGGACCGGGATCATACGTGCCGCCGAAATCCTTTAAAATGGCCTGGATGGCCTTGGTACCCCAATTTTCCTTGTTAAAGAGTTCTTCCCAGGTGTCGGCGTCATCAGTGATAAAGGCATATACACTTTTGGCCCGGCGTTCGCTGAGGTCTTTATTGTATTGTCGACGTTTTTCTTCGTCAGCCTGTCCGGTTTTGTCAGCATGGCCGAAGATGATAATTTTGGCCTCTCTGTTTTTCTTGACCACTTTTTCCAGCCGCTTGATATCATCGACAACCGAGGGTCTGATAAACGATTTATCCAGTTCAAAGCTAATACCATGTACCCGGGAACAGCCGGCAAACTGCCTGGGAGGAGTCAGCTTGCGTTTAACCCGGATGATCCAGTCTTTTTCCAGGGCGAGAGCGTCTTTTTTAAAGCGCACCGGTATGAGCATTTCGCCCTTACCTTCGGCATCAGAGGACATAATGAAATTATTCTGGTCATCGCGTTTATAGCACCCCAGTTCATCTCTCAGGAATTCGTTGACCACTTCCTGTTTATCCGTGCCCCAGTTGAAGCAGGCCAGTTCCTGCCAGGACATCTTGTTGCCGTCCTGGGTTTCCTTCTCGGCTATCTTCTCCAGGGTATCGTTTTCCTTGGGTGTATATTTTTTAGCTTTATCTCGCTTCTCAAAGCTCATCGAATCTCTCCGGCGACACTACGACTGTTGTTCCGACAGGTCCACGATTTCAATAACATCCTTATGGACGAGTTCGCCCAGGTCACAGGTCTCTTTATCTTCCACGACGATATCCTTGATTTTGATCCAGCCGTCGCTGCCGGCGGGATAGAAGTCCTCGACCCCATCCGGCATGGTGAGACGCAGTTTGGCATAAGGCACGGCCTCTCCGGTATCGTCCCAGACCACCCGGAAATTCACCCAGCTTGTTTTGGTTTTTTTTTGCTTTGGGGGCGGCGATTTCTGTGTCTGAGTCGGAGGGGCCGGTCCGGCAAGTTTTTTACCGACCTTTTTAACAAAACCAATCAGAGCCAGGATTAGCTGATGCCTGGCCTTATCTATCTCCAGAGCGGTTTGGGACTCACGCGTGACATCATCGGTGAGTTTTTGGATCATATGTTTCACTTCTTTAGGCAGGAGGACATGTGCTTCCTGAACAGCAAGTTGCGCATCGGATATCCTCAGGATTAAACTCATCTTATTCAGGTTAGAGGGGTTTTTCCGGTAGGCCTCGTAAGCGATTTTGCAGGCCAGTACCGAGAAGTTGGCTACAATGGCTTTGCTGTTTTGGGTGCTCAGGACGGCCTGATAGTCAATGAGATCTCCGCCGCCGCCGGGTTGTCCCCCGGTCTTACCTGCCTGGATAAGACGAATTAGTTCGCCGGTATGGGACACATCCGGATAATCGTTGAGATAATCCTGCATGACCTGGCAGAACTGGCCAAAGAGCACATTATGACGGGTCCACATATCCAGAAATTCGCGGGGGACCTTGGTTCCCATCGATACATTCTGTAAATCATACTCTCTTTCGATAATCTGGCGACGGGATTTGTTGAGTTCCTCTAACAGGCTATTCAGTTGATAAATACGCTGCGTGCGTTCGGAACTATCCGATACCTCCGTTAGTTCCTGGATCCCGACCGGCCCGGGTATGAATCGTGACCTGTTGGAATTATCCGGTGCAGGAGAGTCATCCAATCCTATGGTCCCCGGCCTTTCCCTCTGTGATGTTGTTGGCCGGAAGATTTTTTCAGTCTCTTTCAAACGGTCGCCCTTTTATCGTATCAAAACGCCTGTTCTGTCAGCCTTAGTCTCCTTCTTTACCATTTTAACACACAAAAAAATTCCGTCAATAGTCAACACCTCTCATCTGAGAGTATGATAATCCCTCATGAATTCCTAAGGTCTGGTTTTATGTGGACGGACGGCGTATGTCTTTTTATAATAATGTGTTATAGCGGTTGGGCTCAAAATTTGATCTGCGTTTGGGGCCTCAATTTTCGTATCAATCTAATCAATTTTGTTAATCTTCATAGGCGATGATACAGTATGATTTGCCGTCGAATTCATAAAACTTGATCGGAATGTCTTCCTTTTTGGTTTTGCGGCCACCTTCCAGGAGAGTGACGGGTAGGTACCACATATCGCCATGCTGATAAGGATTGCCGTGTTTGATTAGTTCAATCAGGGGCTGGTTACCCAGTTGAGCCTTCATGGCTTCCAAAATTTCGTCCGGGGGGATGGGAGCGGGAAAACGCAGGTTTTGCACGGTTTTATAATCAAATTGATTTGTGGCCTGTATGACTTTTTTGACGAGTTGTAAACAGGCCTCTTCGGCAGTCATATCATCTGCAGGCATTCCCATGCCCGGGTGAACAATGCAATCGATCTCTTCTTCAACCACCACGGCGTCTTCCGGCATGTCAAACAGTCCGGCCGGCGGCTCTTCGTTATAGCGAATTTCGAAAAGATTTTTGACCGCCAGGGTGTTTCTTGCCATTTCCATATAGTCGTTTTCCCGGAGTGTGGTAAAGCTCAGCGGCAGTTTAGTCTCCGGATCGACCCGGAACTGCTGCTGTCTTTTTTCGGAGGTAATAGTCACCACGATTACTTCCTTATTCATATCCGTCGTTTCCGGGTGAATCTCGATAGAATCAGTCTGTACAGCTTTCTTAACAATGTCTTCGAAAAATTTACCAAAATTAACATACCAGTTCTTATCTCGTTCATCCCGGCTGGCATAAAACACCCGCCTGGTATGCCGGTTAAGCAGGAATACCCCGTCAGGTGAGCATATTTTACATAAGGGACTATCGATTTGAAGATTACCCAGCCATATATACGCCGGTTTATCCGGATTACTGTCATACTGCATCCAGCATTCGAATTCACCCTGCTTATAAAATTCGCCCGCCATATAAACCGTCTTAATCTGCCTGATAGCTTCCAGAGTTTGTTCAATTGCATAGGCCGGTTTGGCGCCATTGGTAAATAGTCCTGTAAAAACAATTGATAATCCGATGATTACCAGGGCCGCGGTGGCTAATTTACTGATTCTGCTTTTCATGATAAGTCTCCATAGTGTCGGCCGGAGTTCAGCCGATATTGTCTGTTTTGATTTTTGGAATACCACGAAGGCATCCTTCAGGATTCGTTCATCCAATTCAGCGGTGGTTTTAACCGTTGAGTTTTTATGAACGCCATAATTCTTAATTAACTTTTCGGTCTTTTCTATATATTTCATGTCTCAACCTCACCATCGAGCAGTGATCTGAGTTTCGTTAATCCATAGCGATATCGGCTCTGGACGGTACTTAGGGGCAGGCCTTGCGCCCGGGCAATTTCCCGGAAATTTAATTCACCCTGCAGGTGCAGAATAATCACTTCCTTCTGCGGATCAGGCAGTTGTTCCAGCGCCCGGCCTATATGCTGAACCTGTTCCGTTGCCATTGCCAATTGGTCCGGCTCACCTGAACGGGTCGTTACAGTTAATGTTTCATCCAGGGCCCTGGTTTGACGGCGAGAATTCTTGCGTGCCATATCCCGACAGCGATTGGCAACACTACTTAACAGGTAACTCCTTAATCTGCCTCGCAGTTGCAGGCGCGGAGCATATTGAGCAAAAGAGATAAAAACGTCATGTACCACATCTTCAGCTACGGAATGGTCAGACGCCAGCGATACCGCCAGGGCCAGCATATCATGCTTGTATTTCTCATAAATACAACCCAATGCATTCATGCTGCCCCGCCTGAGTTTCCATACCAGTATCTTATCTTCCAGCATACAGGCCTTTCTCGTCAGTTTCGAAACGTTCGATCTTCCCTGATAAGACATTTTAATAGGTCATTTTAATCTAAACAATTTTTATATTTTTAAAATTTGAGCGGAGTATTATATAAGTGCAAACAAATAAGATACTTATTACCGATTGGATACGACTAATGCTGATTAACGCTGAAAAACCTGATTTTTCGAACGTCAGAGCAGTCAGGGTCTGTGAAAAAGTGATGTCTTTAAGTGTTCATATGCATGAAAAACCCTATATTTACGGAATTTTGAGGAAAACCGGGCATGGAATGGAATTTTCCTGACCCTGCGGCAGTGAATTTTAAAATAGTACATTGATCGACTTGCCAACGAGGGAATGCTTTTTACACAATGTTATTCCGGTTCGAGTGTTTGTGCTCCGGCGCGAAGTGTTTTAATGACGGGCCAGCACACCGGGCATACGACAGTTCGCGGCAACTTTGG
>JAFGHE010000230.1 GCA_016930295.1 Sedimentisphaerales bacterium | reverse complement strand
GGGCAATCCAAAGCGTAAAAGAAAAATATTCTTTAAATTACATGATCCAGGAATATTCTCATCTCTACCAGAATCTCTGAAATATCTATATGTGCTTTATATAAAAACACTTATATTTATATATCGCTCCCACTCTCTTAAATATCCATCTTTACTAAAAGGATACATTAATCCCAAATGTTAAATTAGATAATATAGGCAAATAATTAATTTGGTTAAATTAGGTAATTATTAAAGCGTTTTAACGGCCTCTTCCGATTGTATATATATTAGCTATTTTATCTATTTTATCATTTATGTAATCTTAAATTGAAATCTATAACAATTTCATAAAACAACTTAAATACAGGTATAAAAGGACTTACCGATTCAGGATCAGCTTTCACAAAATGTCAAGGAAGTCATTGTGTTAGCATAAGTTAAAGGAAAATACACAATGTCAGCAAATTTAGAAAAATTTCTACCAAGCTACCTTGAAAAGTTAATCCAGGGAGACCGTATCGGTTGTCGGAAAGTATTAGGTGAAGCACTTCAAACCGGGACTCCGGCCAATATAATTTTCACCGACCTCTTTTGGCCGGTAATGGTCGAAGTTGAAAGACTTTATAGAAGTCATCATATCGATATTATTACAGAACATATGGCCACTCGTATCAATCGCACTCTGGTTGACCAATTACAGAGCAAGCTTCCTCAAAGTGAATCCCGTAATAAAAAGATTATTATTACCTGCGCAGGGGATGAACCGGAAGAACTGGGCGCTCAAATGTGTGCGGACTTGTTTGAATCTGACGGATGGGAGGTTAAATTCATCGGCGGCGGGGTTCCCAATGATGAAATTATGGCTTTGGTAGGAATATTCCAGCCTGATATCTTATTTATATTTGGTACAAAACCCTCCGGAGCACCTGATGTTCGACGATTAATAGACACTATTAGAGAGGTCGGCTCCTGTCCTGCCATGCGTTTTCTGGTTTCCGGTGGCCTGTTCAATCGGGCAGATGGACTCTGGGAGGAGATTGGAGCGGACATGTTTGCATTAACTGCCAAAGAAGCACTGAAAATAGCCCTTACCAGCCAAAAAGCAGATTTAAGTAAACGTAATACCCGGCGCAGTGGTCAAAAAGTATATACCTCTAAAGAAGCATAAACACCCAATGTTGTAGCTCTCTTCAAAAACGGCGCAATAGACCTGCGCCGTTTTTTTTGTCTAGATTACTATAAATATATTATTGACAAATAATTATTCTTTTGTTTAATGTATATAATGGTGTAAATTTTCAAGTGGGCACTCCAATTATAAAGGAGATTGAATTATGAAGTATTTAGTATATTGTACGATGATCTGTTTTGTTTTTGTATTGATGAACTGTGGTTGCGAAAATAAGGAATTGCTCCAATGCCAGGAAGAAAATCAGATGATACAAAAGGAGCAGGCCAAAAATGAAGAAGCATTAACCCTTCTAATGGATAAGTTCAAATTAAGCACAGACGAAATAAGCTCCCTTAACGAAAAGATCGAGGTATTACAGAAAAAACATCAACAGGAACTCGAAAAATCTGCGATAGCGATGAAGGAAACATTAAAAAAAAACAAAAGCCTTCAGGAAAATCTTAACGTGTCAAAGAAAGAAATCACAGAATTAAACCAAAAACTCAAGAGTACTCAAGACAACCTTGATGGAATCTCAAAAACTATGGAGAAAATGAATGAAAAAAATAAAGAACTTCAACAGAAGGTAAATGATCTTGAATCTACAATAAAAGAGCACTCTTCAACTCCGAAACCAGAATGATTATTCTAAAATTGGAAGCCGCCAATAAGAAATAAATAGTTTAAAATACTTTTATAATTGGCATAACTTATAACATGAGAACATTATGGGACAAAAACAAGAAAATTCTGAGACCCCCCAAAAAACATTCAAATCTTTGTTTATCCCCAGTGCTACTGTATTTATGTCAAGTTTTTGTATCATGACCCTGGAACTGGTGGCAGGTCGTTTGATAGCCAGACATCTGGGCTCTTCCCTTTATACGTGGACAGCTGTTATCGGAGTTGTCTTAGCAGGTATCACGATCGGTAATTATATAGGAGGTCGCATTGCAGACCGGTTCCCTACGCGTAAAGCACTGGCATGTTTGTTCTGCATATCCTCAGTAGCCTGCGTGATCATCATTTTTTTAAATAATCTCATCGGCGAATGGATCTGGTTATGGAAACTTAGCTGGCCGGTCCGAACTTTCACTCATGTATCGCTTGTATTTTTATTACCCTCTCTTTTGCTGGGTACGATCAGTCCGGTAGTTGCCAAAATGGCTCTGGATCAGGGTCATTCTACGGGCCGTACTGTTGGTGATATTTACGCATGGGGAGCTGCCGGCAGCATAGCCGGTACATTTGCGACCGGATATTTCTTAGTAAATTTCATGGGCACGGTGGCCATTGTCTGGACAGTAGCCGGTTCCCTGCTGGTATTGGGACTTCTTTACTGGGTGCGTTTCTGGATGGCACACATCTGGCTTATTTTATTTATCTTCAGCGCCATCCTGGGATTAGGGACGTGGGACTGGGCCAAAAATGCCGGCGCTTCCGTAGCCCTGCGCGAAAAAATCAGCGAGAGTACTCTTTATGAAGATGAAACACCCTATTGTTATGTCGCTGTCAATCGTCTTAGCAATAATCCAGACCGGCGCGAATTTATCCAGGATAAGCTCCGTCACAGTGAGATCATTATCGGCGAACTCGACAACCTGCAATATTTTTATACCCATATATTCGCCGGAGTGACCCATGGTATCAGCCAACAAAAAAAAACCATGAATATGATGGTGATTGGCGGGGGAGGCTACGTCTTTCCTCAGTATCTGCATTATCACTGGCCCGATAGCCGAATCGATGTAGTGGAAATTGACCCCGGCGTTACCGAGGCCGCCATACAGGCTTTTGGTCTGCCTCGTGACAGCCCGATTAACACTATCACCATGGATGCCCGTAATTATATTGATGAATTACTGATAAAAAAAAGAAGCGGCGATGAGATTGTCCGTTATGATTTGATCTTTGAAGACGCTATTAATGATTACAGTGTTCCTTACCAACTTGTGACAAAGGAATTTAATGAAAAAATTGTCGATGTCCTCTCAGATGATGGCGTTTACCTGCTGAACCTGATCGATTTTTATAACCATGGACTTTTCCTGGGCGGTATCGTGAACACCTTAAAACAATCATTTCCCTATGTGTATGTAGCCACCAGCGATATTACTCATGCATCCTTGCGGGAGACATTTGTAGTGATTTCCTCAATGCAGCCTCTGGACCTGAATAAAATATTCAGTGAATATTACCAGGCGCCCTGGGATATCTGGCAATTTAATGAAGAACAAATAAATGATGTCGTTGAAAAATCAAAGGGTATTATCTTTACGGATGATTATGTACCAGTGGAGAATCTGCTTGCTCCGGTGGTACGTCAAAGTGCCAGAGAAATACTATCGCACAAATACCTGCAGCAGGCGGAAGATTTCAAACAACAAAGCCAATGGCAGAAGAGTATCGAACACTTTCAACTGGCGGTAGAAAATAATCCGTCCATGGCCATCAAGGCCTATAACGATATTGGTTTCATTGAAGCCTCGCTGGGCAACATGGATAAGGCCCTCCAGGCCTATCAGAAGGCTGTCGATTTTTACGAAGAAACCGGGGCCAAACAGAAGGTTATCGGCTCTATCTATCTAAATATGGCTACGGTATATCAGAGGATGGGGAACAACCTCCAGGCTAAAGAAATGCTTGATAAAGCCGTGGCGGAATTCAAAGTGGAAGTGGCCCAAAATCCTGACTCAGCAATTCTCTGGACCCGTCTGGGTGACGCGCTGGCTATCAGCGGTAACCTTCGTGAAGCATCTATCGCCTTTCAAAATGCAATCGACCGGGAACCAGGGAATCTGCTCTATTATGACAACCTGATTAAATCCCTGGAATATCAGCGCCGCTATGAAGAGGCTATAGACGCCCTGCAAAAAGGAGTGGACTATTTCAACGATCAGGGCCAAAAAGAAAATGCCTTGAAATTATCAAATTACCTGGACGCAATTAAATACCGCAATTCCCAGCTTTCCAGATAATACACGTTATAGTAATTTCCCCATATCGTCTTTACTCCTGTACTTTTGAAAATATCAGATTCTTCTTGGGATTTTCATTCGGATCTTCCGGCAGCTTATAGCGATTATATTCACCCGAAGTAACATAAAATTCGGGATAACTGAACCAGTCTGCTTTCCACTGCAAAGTATCTTCTGAAACCGGGCCGGTTAAAATATCCGTACTACTGCCTTCCACCAAAGACTCGGCCAATTCAGTATGAAATTTATCTAGTTCCACTTCCAACTGCAATTGGCTTGTTTGGGGGGAGTAATAAACCAGACACTTGCCCATATGGAAAATACCTTCCCCTCCCTCTTTCATGGCCACTTTGGTAATCTGGCCGGGATATAACCGCACCCGGGCAATGGTATGGATCAGAGATGCAATATTGCCATCCGGCTCGAAAACAAACTCCCAGCCCAGATCATTAGCACGCCAGGTACCAACCAGAAATTCGGGAAATTCACCCCCGCCATCAAGGACCACTTTTACCGTTTTGAGTGATTCGGGTCCCTGTTCCCCTACCCTGTTATCCGGTATCGAGGTTCCTGTATCAACAGGTTTATTGCCGTTCTGACAACCGGGGCCGGTCATAGTAAATGATATACAAATCATCAATATCAAAGCTTTCTTCATAATCACTATCTCCTGAAATTAATAGGTTTACTTCACGGTATCTTCTTGATTAGGAGTATAAGATTCAATCCGTTTTTCTATATCTTCCACCTTACTATCATCACCCTGATTATTATATATACTTTGAGCCTGTCTGGCAATTGTAATTGCCTGGGTCATATCCCCGACAGCGGCACAGGCGACACTTAAGGTATCCAGCATATTGGCCGACTTATAGTCGGTCAGTTCGCAGGCACGTCGGGCCAGTTTCAAAGCCTCCGCGGGATTATAGTAATCGGTCTCCTCCCGGGTGGCATATAACCAGGCCAGATTATTGAGCACCTCCGGAAAGTCCGTTTTATACTGTAACGCCAAACGCCACTGTTTCACTGCCTCAGTAATCTGATTCTGCTGATAGAAGAGTTTTCCCAAATTATTATACACGTCGGCCTGACCGGGTTTAATCCGAGCGATATGCGACCAATGCTCAATAGCTTTATCCCATTCCTGCCGGCGTTCATACGCCAAAGCCAGATTGAAATGAACCTCATAATTATCCGCATCAAAAAGGAGTGTTTTATTCCAGTATTCGATAGCCTGCTCCTGCTCACCCTGAATAGCCAGGATTTTACCCAGGGCGTTGAGAAGCTGAGGCTGGTCCGGTTTTAGAAGCAGGGCTTTTTTCCAGTGCTCAATGGCTTCCGTCGGCCGATCCAGTCGAAGCAACGCTTCAGCAATACTTATCTCTAACTGTGGATCCTGAGGAGTTATACCCAGAGCTTCTCCCCAGTAAACCAACGACTGTTCATACTTCTCTAGCATAAAGAACGCTTTGCCCAGGTTGTTATAGACCTCCAACTGGCCGGGCTTTAAGGCCAGTAGGGTTTTCCAGTGCTCAATCGCCTGATCATAATTTTTTTGCTGGAAGTCGATTACGGCCAGATGTTTATGCGCGCCATACACAACGGCATCATCTTCCTTTCTCCTTTCATTGGCCATGGACAGGTCAAGAACTTTACTAAAGTAAAAATACGATTTATCCCAATCCTCTTCGATATAAGCGATCTGGCCCAGCATGTCATAGGCCAGGATAAAATCCGGTTTTTCTTTGAGTATCTTGTCACATAATTGCCGGGTCAGATCATATTTCTTCTCTATTAGAGCTCGTTTAGCTTTCTTATTATACTGGTGAATCTGTATCAAATCTTTGGGGTCGGTCCTGGTTTGATCAAAATCGAAGGTGCTATTCACTGCTCCGGCCAAATACCCCAATGATTCCAGTTGTTGGCGTCGCTGTTCATCGATCGAAACCTGGCCGGCGCCACCTGCGCGTACCTGTTCGTCCAGTATGAGCTTGAGATTCTCTTTAAGCAGATGCATCCGTTTGATTTCCGTATCAGCCAAATTATTCTCTTCCCCGGGATCAGCGACCGTATTATATAGTTCCGGCCGGGTTGTCTGAATATATTTCCAGTCACCATTAACCACACCTAACAGGGAATTAGCACCAATATTGGCAGGGGTCATAGACTGCGTAAATATATATATCTGTTCATTCGATGCAGATTTATTGTTGATAAGCCCGTTAAGGTCCCGCCCATGGAGCGGTGAGGGAGGCTCGATGTCAAGTGAGCCACAGATAGTAGGGACAATATCCACTAAAGACACATTCTGTTTAATCCTGCCCGGCTTAATACGACCCGGCGGCTTGATGATAAGCGGTACCTTAATGGCACTTTCATAAATAAAATAACCATGATCCTCTTCACCATGCTCGCCGAGCATTTCGCCATGATCCGAGGTAATAATCAGTAAGGTCTTATCATATAAATCCAGTTCCTTGAGTTTGTTGATGACCTGGCCCACACAGTGGTCTGCATAAGCAATCTCTCCGGCATAGGGATTTTCTTTAAATTTTGACGCAAACGGCTCAGGCGGTTCATAAGGTGTGTGTGGATCATAATAATGCAGGAACAGGAATGAACGATTTGCCTGAAATTTCTCCAGCCAGGTAATGGCCATTTGGCTGGCCTCCTCACCCAAACGCCCGGCGCCCAAACGTTCCAGGCCCATCTCCCGGGCATTATAATCGGCATACGCATCAAATCCCTGCTTCAAACCCAGATTGGAATCCAGCACAAACGTACTGACAATGGCCCCGGTGACATATCCGGCTTTCTTAAAGACCTCCGCCAGCGTTTCCAGCGAATCGTCCAGAACATATCCATAATTATCAAGGATACCGTGATAAGGCGGGATCGTGCCGGTCAGTATGGAACTATGGGAGGGAAAAGTAAGGGGCACGGGACTGACAACCCTCTCAAACACAACCCCGTCCCGGGCCACGGCATCGATGTTAGGGGTAATATCCCCGGGATAACCATAACAGCCAACATGATCCGCTCGACAGGTGTCAATACTGATTAAAAGTACATGACGGATGCGGCCTGTCGTGGAACGATGCGAAACAAATATCCCTATCAGGATAATGATCACACCTGCCAATACGATCGGGATTAATATGCTGATTCTTCGTTTCATTCCATACTCACTACCACAAAGCATAAATCCTTATGCAACAACATTATAAGTCATTATTTTTACGTAATCTTCAACCTTAATATACTCTATGACAACAAATTTTTCAAGGGGAAGATATTCCCATGAAAATATAAAAAAACGGGCCAGATTTTTCCAATCTGACCCGCAAAATCCAATTTTTGTCCTAAGTCTATTGCTATGCAGAACATACCTCTAGCCGACAGAGCCTGAATTAACGGCGTCGACGCAGTAATAAGCTACCCAGCCCCAGAAGACTCAGGGTCATGGGTTCAGGAATAACACCAATGGTCACCTGCGTGCCAACAGCACTGACTTTAAAATTGACGGTGGCCAATGCGGGCGCAGTAATCATTAATACCACAATTAAACATACTGACTTTCTCATAATGAATCTCCTGATTAAACAGTATGCGTACGCAAAAATCTTAATGATTTAAAATCTCGGGTAATTTAATCCTGTGCCTGATTAACTGCATCATATAAAAACCATGTATGTTTGTCAAATGTTTTACCAATAATCAATTAAAAATAATATAACTTGTTTATTCGATACAATCGATACATACCTTAAATTTTACCTAAATTCCCATTTTATATTGTGGATTCTTTAAAATTTCACTTATATCAGTAACCATAGCCTGTTGGATTGTAATCGATTCTTATTTTTGAAGTTATAAAAATCTCACTCATATACTCAGGGATATTATGTCGGCGCAAAAAAAACGAGGCAGGCTACAAGAGCCCGCCTCGTTACATTTTCCAATATTGATAACACGTTATATTATCAATGTTACTTGGTTGGCCGTCAATTAACGACGACGACGCAGTAACAGGCCACCCAGACCGAGAAGACTCAGAGTCATGGGTTCGGGAATAATATTAATGGTAACCGTATCAATAACGGTGGCCCAGTCATCCGCATAGACATTGATGTCATAGGAGGAGCCGCTAGTAAGGTCGGCGTCCGAAGCATCAATCTGGAACTGATTACCAGACGTTACGGTAATAGTATCTTCCGGATTGAAATCCAGAGCGCCCACGGCATAATAGCCGGCATAGCCATACGGATCAGCTGTAGCATAGCCATCCGGGCCGGCCGGAGCCAGAGCTGTTACGGTAAAGGCTGTGGCGCCGCCACCATCAACGGCAGAAGAACCGCCAATATAACCTTCCCAGACATCTGCAGCGTCAGAAACTACATAAACAGTCGCAGTCCCGCCGGCAAGAATATCTACGGAGCTGGAAGACAGGCTTAATGCAGCACTCGCCATAGAAGCCATACCAAGAACTAATAAAATCGCTAACAACTTCTTCATCACAATTCTCCTTTGAATTTTCACCCGCTACTTTGAAGATTTTGCTCCATACAAGGACATTTTCCTCCAGTAGCATCTGGTTTAAAATTTCAATTAAACTTTAACATCTAAAATTAAAATCAGTGTAAATCATCACCACCGCAAGTATCGAGTAGTAAGCCAGGACCCTTGGTCGGATCCAGGACTTTCCAGTTGGCCAGCAGAATAGACAGGTCAGTAGCACCTACACGGTAATAACCGGTCTTGGAACTACCGCCAAGGTCACGCTCAAAGTCGGCACAGATCTCAGGATCTGAAGCCGCCAGGCCCGGACCTTTGGTCGGCTCAAGAATCTTCCAGCCACTCAGCAACAGGGACAGGTCCGGGGCACCAACACGGTAATAACCAGTTTTGGAACTACCATGTTTGATACCATCGGCATCACCCTGACACTGATGCATATAGCAGAAGCAGCTCGGTTCACCGGCAGCTACCCAGTAATCGTAGTCTGCATGTTCAGGGTCAAAACAACCACTTGCCGCCGGCAACTCTATCGTGATGGGAAGATTTGTTGCCAAATCTGATCCCACAGCACCTGTCTCAGAACGCAGTGTATCCGCAGCTATCGTAAGTGTGCCTGGAGTCTGGTTATCCAGAGTAAAGGTGATCATGTTGTCCGTGGTTCCAGGGCCAGAGGCCTGTCCGCCACTTTCATCAAGAACACCCAGACAAATAACCGTCGGAAGAACAGCCGGGCCCACGGTGTCAACACCAGGACCATCGTCTTTGGCAAGGCAATTTCTAAGGTCGCCGCCATCATCACCAACGGTATAGCCGCAAGGATCATCATAGGCATAATCGATAAACGTGTTGAATTCCGTTGCAATGGAATCAACGGTGTTTACCCTGTTGCCCAGCGTATAGGTCAATTTCAGGGCTACGCCACGTACCTGGTCGCCGGGATCACTGGCATAACCAATGGTCACCTGCGTGCCAGAAGCGCTGACATTAAAATTGACTGTGGCCAATGCGGGGGCGGTAATCATTAATACCGCGATCAAACAAATTAAACTTCTCATAATTTTCTCCAATTGAACAGATAGTTCAATCCTTTCAGTACCGCGTACACATTCGCCTGCTCGTTGTTACTTCGCCTCAAACCCATAAGCAACGGGGCTTATGGCAAATATGTCCGCACAAAATAACTTTATTTTGTTTGCCGGTACATCCTCCTTTCTCGCCTCAAAATAAGGTGCACTTCCTTTTTACGTGACCGTCTGCATTAACTCCAGACAAGTCACACGCTATTTAAAGAGTGTGGAGTGTGGTAAACTACACATTAATAATCAATTAGAAACAATTCAGACACCTTTGCTTCAATGACTTATAATAATTCATTGAAGGTAGTAATGTCAAGATAATTTTAATGTTTTTTTGAAAATATCGAGATTTTTTCAGGAAAAACTCATATTTTATTGTCAAAGAACACATCTGTTACTAATCACAAAATCAGCAGATGTGCAGTTTTGCTCTCTCTCCACCACTGCTATGCACTATATCGAACCGCTTAATTTTAAAATTTAGTGTTCCGACACAATGCCTCATCAACGATAGTAAATATTGCAAAGGTCGGACCAATCGGGAAAAAATTTTCCACTTTTTGCTGTCCATTTTATAAAGCCTTTTTTATAAAGGTTTTATAAAACATATTCCGATTAAAAGTAGCAGCAGTGGTCCTTCGCAGAGGAACCTTTGTTGAAAAAAAACATCATTTTATTGGACCATACTCTTTAACTTGTCAAATAACAAATAATTACGTCGATGATGCCGGATTACGACATATTTCCCCAGAGCAACGTTTTACATATATATTTACATATTTATAATAATACAGATATTAAAACAGTTACTTCCTCTATAAAACTGGTGTAAGATACTATTGTTAGAGTCTCAACAATTTTCGATTTTTATGACAGAATGAGTAAATTATTAAAGTCCTATATTACAAATACTTATATCAAAAATATGCCTCATTAAATGAAGATGGAAACAGACGCATCAGCATCATAATTATCATCTTCGGTGATCTCCTGTAACGAACTCTAAACAAATGAGTTATAAAATATGCATGCAACTTTTTATTGAAACCGGAATATGACATGAATCCTGTAGATAATATTATTTCTATAGACTACAAACCTGATTCCAACTGTAACTTATTAAAATACTCAATCTTACGAATCAACGTGCGTGTGAAACAGAATCAGGAAGGCGCCAGCGGACCCTTCAGGGTAATGATACGCACCAATCTAAACCAGGGCCGCCGTATCCGCCGGCAAATCATTGATTTAGTAGAAAAAGGACAAAGCTATTCCACTGATTTTTATGACATTCCCACACTTTATTGTCCTGAAACAAATACCTATGGCGTGAATATTTTATTAAATGAGGTCGGATTTTACGAGTTCAAGGTACGTGTAGAGTCAGCACGTAAGGACAGGCCCTGGGTAAAATGGGCAGATGGGCCAAATGTCGGTATTTCTGTATCTCCTTTGGAATACGGACGTAATAACTCATTATATTGTGCGTTTATCCGTCAGTATGGAAAAAACAAAGATAAAGAAAATCTCAAAAACGAGGAATTCGAGAACCAGATTAATCGGCTTGAGTTGCAGGGCGCCTGTGTCCTGCCTCCAGGGGGGAATTTTGAACAATTTGAGGAGATGCTGCCTTTCATTATTAATGAACTGGGCATGAAAATTATCCATCTTCTGCCTATTAATCCAGTACCCACGGCATATGGCAGGATGGGTATGTATGGGAGTCCCTATGCCACTACTGATTATTTTGGGATCGACCATACTTATGGGACGTTTAGCAGATATTATACCATTGAAGACCAATTCGTTGATTTAACCTCTACTATCCACGGACTCGGCGCTAAAGTATTCCTGGATATGGTGATCAATCACACAGGATGGGCCAGTAGCATCCTGTTTACACATCGCCATTGGATTAAAGTGGGACAGGACCGTCGAATTATCTCTCCGGGTGCATGGGGTGTAACCTGGGGTGACCTGGTCGAACTGGATTATAAACATAAGGATCTCTGGCAATATATGGCCAAGGTATTCCTGTGCTGGTGCCGCCGTGGAATCGATGGATTCCGACTGGATGCCGGTTACATGGTCCCCTTGGAGGTCTGGCGGTATATCATCGCCAAGGTTCGCGAAGAGTATCCGAATACTTTATTTTTGCTCGAAGGGCTGGGCGGCCCTTGGTCCACCACTGAAAACCTGCTTACTCAGGGACAAACCAACTGGGCCTATTCAGAGCTTTTCCAGAATTACTCCCGTCAACAAATAACCGATTATCTTGCTTACGCTCAATATGTCTCGGCCGGGAAAGGAGTTTTGGTACATTATGCCGAGACACATGATAACGAAAGACTGGCAAAAAAGGGAAAAGTCTATACCCTCATGCGATTACGTCTTTGTGCTTTTACTTCTTTTGCCGGCGCCTGGGGCTTTACCAATGGCGTGGAATGGCTGGCCACCGAAAAAATCGATGTCCACCGCAATACCGGCCTGAACTGGGGCGCCGAAAATAACCTGGTCCCGGAAATTACCCGGATCAATAAAATCCTGGCCGAAAATCCGGCATTCTGGGGACTGAACAACCTCAATATTATTGAAACTCATAATGAAAATGTACTGTCTTTTATTCGAAGCAACAATGACCGGACAAATGTGATTGTCTGTCTTATTAACCTGAATACCGAAGAAGCACAAAAATATAGCATCCAACTCCGGGACCTCGCTGGTAACCAATCCCAACCTGAAGATATGATACTTAACGATCTGCTCAGTGAGAATCAGGTAGAGGCCAATCCTGATACATTATACGAAGGTCATCTGGAAGCCGGAGGCTGCATTTTATATCGTTGGGAAAGCGCCAGAGAACCTCTCCGGCCGACGGTACCGGCCATCTATGATGTGGAATACGAACAAATATCACTGATATACAGAATTCTATTAAACCGATTTAAACCTTATGAAGTGGGCCAAATCGATCAGGAAAAAGTTCTGCGCCAGGTCACGGACTTCCGGAAATTCATCGTGCTGGTCAATAGCGTACCCCTGGAATATCTTATCAAGCACAATATCGAGGAAGCGATATTACGTATCGAAGATGAAATAGTGGACCGGTATTCGGCGGTGTGGACCTTCAGGGAAAGCAATAAGGAATTTATCATATCCGGCGACAAATGGCTGATTGCTCATACGTTTGCTCCATGCACAGCGTATCTGAAAATCGCCGGCCGTACGTTACGCATTGATTCCATACCGAGCCATGATAAACTCGGACATCTGTCGTTCTTTCCTCCTCAGGGTGATAATGAAACGGCCATGCTGACCTTTAACTGGAAAATCGAACGCAACCAGCGGATTAAACGGCAGATGCAGGACGAGGAATATCCCATTCTTTCGGTGCCTTCCGGTCTGCGCAAACCGCGGATCCGCAAAATATACCCTCTTACACTCCGTAAAAAACAACTGCTTCGTGATAACGCCAAAATCCTGCTGACTAACGGCATCGGGGGCGTATGTCAGTGCCCGGGCCGACCCGGAGTCATCGAAAGCAAATACGATACACTCCTGGCCATTACCTGTGATAACAACAATCCCGGCAACCGCCTGGCACTGGTGAAAATGCTGAAAGAAACGATTCAGGTGGGACAAAAATATTTCGACCTGGATGAAAGCTTCCTGGTCAGTTTCACCCGTTACCCGCAGCCTCTCTGGGAATTCGTTTATGACGACGGTGAATATTATCTGGCCATAGAGCGATCCATGGTTATGCCTCAGGATACCAACCAGATTTTCATCCGCTACAAAATAAAGGAAGCAAATATCTCCGTGTCTCTGACCTGTAAATGTCATCTGGAATGCCGCAGTATCCATGACCAGGTAAAGGCCCGTGATGACGAAGCCCTGCGCGACTGGCTGGAACAGGCCTGTCAACTAACCAACTCCGTTAACGAACTGCTTTTCAGCCCCCGGGAAGGTTTGACAGTAATCCTGGCTGCCAAAAACGGAGAGTTCATACTGCAGCCGCACTGGGTCTATGACCAGGAATTCCCTCTGGATGCCCAGTGGGGACTCGACCACAAGGGAGATGCGTTTGCACCCGGCGTGTTTAACTTTAAACTGTATAAAGGCGATAGCGGTGTGCTCAGTATCTTCGCTCAGCATGACGAAACAACTGATAAACTGATACCGGAAAGTGAAAGTGCATTTACCGGCTCTATTCATGCCGCTGAAACATCCGAACATGCCTGGGTTAAGCAGATGATGAGCAGAATTCCCGCCGAGCGGGCGCGTAATGACGGAATAATGAAAATGCTGGTGAGAGCCATGGACCAGTTTATCATCCGACTGGAAGACCGATGGCTTATACAGGCAGGGTACCCCTGGCTGGGGGCACGAGTACGAGACATACTCGAATGCGTGGGGGGCCTGCTGGCCGTGGGACGGGACGAAGTGGTTCGCAGCATTATCCTGCAGGCAGCAGCCACCGAACACCAGGGAATGCTGGCCGACTGGCTGGAAGGATTTTCCACCACCCGGACCGCTACGGAATCATCATTACGATTATTCACGGCCATCCATGATTATATCCAATTCACCGGTGAACATTCGTTCTGGGACATCGGGATAAAGTGTATGGACGATACAGAACGAAGCTTACGCGAAATTCTGGTAAGTATCTTTGAGGCATTTCGACAGGGATCCGTGAACGGTACCGGCAAATACGAGGCTATGCCCATCCTGGATGAAAGCAGTGGGATGCTTTATAATCCGGCTGCCTTCAGTTGGATGAATACCCGGCATCCCTGCGCTACCCCTCGCAGTGGATATCCGGTCGAAATCCAGGCTTTATGGCTCAAAGCCTTACAGGTGCTGGAAGAGATATATCCGCCTTATGCCGCCCAGGCCCGTCAAATTCAGGAACAGATCTCCGATAACTTTATATCCCTTTACTGGAGTGACCGGCGGGGGTATCTGGCGGATGTGCTGTTAGCCAACCAATATACCCGCGCCGGCAAGGCAATGGCCGACGGGGCATTGCGTTTCAATCAGTTGGCGGCTATCAATGTCAACCTGGTACCACTGGAACATGCACGTCAGATCGTCGATATCATCAATCGCCGATTACTGATTCCCGGCGGGGTACGCTCGCTCGCGGAAGATCCCCTGCTGGTCCCCCTTAAAATTGTAGACGATAACGGAAAATTACTGGCCGATCCGCGCATGCCTTACTGCGGAACATGTAACGGTGATGAAACAAGCCGGCGCGTAGCATACCACAACGGCACGGCCTGGCCCAGCGCCTATCCAAGCTTTATCGAGGCACGGGCGTTTGTATATCGATTTACCGACCTGGCCCTGCAACAGGCACTGGGATTTTTCGAGCCGGTCTGGACACAATTCAGGATAAATGGTATCGGCACTATTTCCGAAATGAAAGACGGTAACTTCCCCCACCTCTCCCGGGGCTGCTTTGCCTATGCCCCGGCCGTGGCCGAAAGCATCCGGGTATATCTGAAACTGAAATATAAACATAATCGCTCGAACGCCAGGAATCACTATAAATACAGAAAAGAACAACTGGTCAACGCGGAACCGACAGCTTGAAATCAATCGATCCAATGACATAACGATACATGTAAATATCCGATAGTCACGTTATCCTGTTGATGCCACCGCCAAAAGTGGATATTGGCAATTAAAACCGTTGTTTTTTATTCAGAAACAAGCGTTCGCAATACTTTTGACGCTGGCGTCCCTGTTCTTATAAGAAATAGTGACAGGTACATTCTACTTGAAGCAACCAAGCTGGCAGGCATGGATCTTGATATTGTTTTCGTTACATATTTCGCCAACAATTTTCAAAGATACATTATACTCATTGGCAATATCAAAACACTGACGGCAGGCAATCTTGTCGTCCTGAGCATGCTTGAGAATTTCCTCATAAAGGGCTTCTTTATCCATGGCTGACCTTTCCGGATATTTTTCTTACACTTGCATATGAATTTTAAATACCTATCATAGTGTAATAGTATTTTGAACCGTTATCAAGATTTTTTAAAGCGTCTTCCTGTCAGGAACGTAATCGTACTAAAAAATATATAGGATCCAGGGTAAACATGCTTGGGCAGCGCAAGCATGACACCTGTATAAACTTAAATGTGGCGGTACATTGTTAAGCGTCTGTTGATTATCCCGCTGGTGTTATGGGTGATCTATACCATAACGTTTCTTATGGCGGTCTCGATTCCGGGCAACCCGTTTAAACAAGGTGAGCGGGCCCTGAGTCCCGATGTCCAGCGCGCAGTAGAGGCCCAGTACAAAGCCGACGATAACTGGATCTTTTACTGGCAGTACCTCAAGGGCTTGTTTCAGCCGATTAAGGCGTATCGAGGGCTGGGACCGCTGGTGGACCTGGGCCCATCGTGGCAGTATCGCGACTGGACCTGTAACCAAATCATCGGCTCATCACTGCCCGTTTCGGTAGGACTGGGGCTCACAGCCATGTTAATCGCAACCTCGGTGGGAATACCAGTCGGGGTAATCAGTGCTGTCAAGCGGAATAGCTGGTTTGATTATACCTCCCTGGGACTGGCATTGGTGGGAATCTCTCTGCCTACATTTGTGACCGGCACGGCTCTGTTGATTTTTTTCACCATCAAACTGACCTGGCTGCCAGTAGGCGGCTGGGGGCAGCTTTCGCATCTATGGCTGCCGGCCGTTACCCTGTCATTGCCATTTATGGCCTACATAGCACGTCTGACCCGTATGGGGATGCTGGATGTGCTGGCCAGTGATTATATCCGCACTGCACAAGCCAAGGGACTATCACAAAAAAAGATAATATGGAAGCACGCTCTGAAAAACGCGTTTCTGCCGGTAGTGAGCTTCCTGGGGCCGGCCAGTGCAGCAGCGCTTACCGGCTCATTTGTCATTGAGAGCATCTTCAATATCCCCGGCCTGGGCCAGCACTTCGTGGCAGGTGTGCAGAATCGGGACCGGGCCATGATACTGGGAACTGTACTGGTTTATTCAACTGTTTTAGTATTATTCAACCTGCTGGTGGACATTACCTACACCCTGGTTGACCCACGGATTGATGTGGAGAAATCAGGTACCAAATAAATCTATCTGTGAATAGTTTATGGTAGTAACTCAAGACAATCTGAAAGAAATTACAGCTGAGATGCCGGGGATGGTCAGTTCCGGTCAGCGAAGCCGGCCCTGGAAGAGGTTTCGCAAAAACCGTTCCTCCATGGCTGCCCTGATAATCCTGGGAATCATAATACTGGCCTGCCTGATAAGCCTGCCTATCTCAGCGAAACAGTTTCAGCAGCAGGATCTGGACCTCAACCGTCATCCGCCCCAGATTATTGATAATCTGGCCCCGTTTGGATATGATATTCTCGGACGTAACCTGTTGTGGCGATGTTTATTCGGGGGCATTGTGAGTCTGGGAATCGGGCTGGCTGCCGCCGGAATCGCCCTGATGATCGGGACCGCATGGGGCCTGATCGCCGGGTGGTATGGCGGACGTGTAGATAATTTAATGATGAGAGTAGTCGATATACTCTATGGTTTACCCTATGTATTGCTTATAATTCTACTTAAGATAGCATTTGAGCCGAAATTAATATCATTACTGAATAAAATTTTCGGTACCGGCCAGGAACGCGCGGCTAATATTATAATACTCTTTGTAGCCATTGGCGGCGTCAGTTGGCTCACTATGGCGCGAGTGATACGCGGGCAGGTGTTGTCACTAAAGGCCCGCCCATTTATGGAAGCAGCCCGTGCGACTGGTTTGCCGACCCGGCGGATTTTAATTCGTCATCTCCTGCCAAACCTGGTAGGACCTGTTATTGTGTACGCCACCCTGACGGTACCGCAGGCAATTTTGCAGGAATCGTTCCTGAGCTTTCTGGGTATCGGTATCCAGGCGCCTGTCCCCACCTGGGGCTCACTGGCCGCCGAAGGCGTAAAGGCAGTCAATACCGTAGTGAGCTTCTGGTGGATGGTGTTCTTCCCCAGCTTACTGCTGGGAGTGACACTACTGTGCCTTAATTTCATCGGCGACGGACTCAGAGACGCCTTCGACCCAAAAACCAGACACTGAAAAAAGGAGTTTAAGATGAAGTTCCAAATAAAGTTGTTCATATTATTTTTTACGGTACTTATCGCAATGACAGGATGCCGCAAGCCGGCGAAAGAATCGGAATCGGAGAAACAGACGAAGACCACCCAGCCAGCCTCCTATGATCCCAAAACTGACCCGCTGGTCAATCCGCCAGTGATGTTTGAACCGCCGCCGGAAGACAGATCCAAAATTGCCGACGACGAAACCCTCTACCTCCTGCTCGAGGGCAGTCCCAGTACACTTAATCCCATCTTTGTCTCCTCCGGCTACGAGTTTACTGCTACAGGAGTGTTGTTTGATGGACCATTTACTTTTGATAAAGAAATGAAATGGAAGCTTAATGACGAAATGGTGGAATCATTTGAAGAATCTCAAGATCATACTGAGTTTATATTAAAACTGAAGCCCGGATATACCTGGCATGACGGCGCGCCGTTCACGGCCCATGATATCGTGTTTTCCTGGCGGGAAATTCTGGACCCCAGAGTCCCCTGTCCGGCACAAAAACCCGGTACCGACGAAATCACCGAATGCGTGGCACTGGATGATTATACAGTCAAATATGTCCAATCCAGACCTCTGGCCACTCGCCACTGGAATCTGCTGTTTTCCATCATACCTAAACATATATTAGAAAAAGAAAAAGAAAACCATCCGGATCTGAAAACCGGGGATTACTATAATAATTACAGCCGGAAACCGATTGGCAACGGCCCGTATAAACTTATCGAATGGAAAGAGAACGATAAAATTGTAGTCGAACGCTGGGAAGAATATAAAGGCAAAAAACCGTATTTCAAACGCATTGTATTTCGCATCATCCCGGATACCAATATGACGTTACTGTCCTTTGAAAAAGAATCCATCGATGCGATCAGACGGTTAACCGCCCAGCAATTTGCCCTGGAGACCAACACCGATAGCTTCAAAAAAATAGGATATAAGGCCTGGGGAGACCAATGGGCCTTTGCTTATATCGGCTGGAATATGGATGGGAGTAATCCCTTCTTTAATGACCGCCTGGTCCGATATGCCATGACTCATGCCATGAACATGCCCTTGATACAGGAGAAGATATTATATAATCTGGCGACCCCGTGCTATGGCCAGTATCATCCTGATTCCTGGATGTTCAACCCGGAGGTTAAACCTCTGGAATATGACCTGAACAAATCCCAGGCGCTCCTGGATGAAGCCGGCTGGAAAGTTGACCCTGACGATGGCTGGCGCTATAAGATGATAGACGGAGAAAAGGTCAAATTTAAATTTACCTTAACGTTTTCGCAGGGGTCGTCCACCGCTCCCAAGATTTCGGCCATCTTCCAGGAAGACCTCAGGAAAATCGGTGTGGAAATGGATACCCGTGTTATGGAATGGGCCACGTTCCTGGAAAAAATCCGCAAACATGAATTCCAGGCCGAAACCGCCATGTGGGGTACAGGTACAGACCCGGATACCGGCTGGAACCTCTGGCGCACCGAAGAGTATGAAAAGGGGCGTAATTATGGCGCATATTCCAATGCCCGCGTCGATGAACTCTTTGAACTGGGACGACGGGAATTCGATACGGAAAAACGGAAAAAAATCTATCAGGAAATTCATAAGATTATTTACGAAGATCAACCTTATACCTGGCTGTATAATGAGCCCATACTTTCGGCTGTTAATATACGTTTAAGAGGAGTACAGTTAAGCCCGCGGGGAATATTTAACTTCGATCCCAGTTTTTACGGCTGGTGGGTGCCGGCCGGACAGGCGAAATACACAGCTACGGAAAAACCTTAACTATATCAACCGTATATGTTTAATTACACCATCAGACGAATTCTGCTGGCGATCCCCACCCTGCTGGGGATTACCTTTGTAACATTCATGATCATCAATCTGGCCCCGGGTGACCCGGCTCAGTTCCAGACACAGAATATCATGGACCAGGAAATGTCTATCCGGATCTATGAAGAACTGCGCGAATATTACGGACTGGACAAACCAATCCATGTACGTTACGTAAAATGGCTGGGAAAGCTGATAATGTTTGATTTTGGTATAGCGTTGTCATCGGACCGACGCCCGGTGTGGGACAAAGTCAAAGAAAGAATCTGGGCCACCATGTCACTGGCAATCCTCTCGATCGGGATTAGTCTGTCATTATCAATTCCCATCGGTATCTACTCAGCAGCACGGCAAAATAAATTATTCGATACGGCATCCAGCACCATATTATACGCCCTGTATTCCGTGCCAAGCTATGTAATGGCAATGCCGTTGATATTACTAATCGGAGTACAATGGGATCTGCTGCCGTTTCAGGGGATGACCTCTGACAATTATGCAGAGTTAACCCTGGGCGGGAAAGCGATTGACCTGATCAGGCATTATACATTGATTACCTTTTGTTTCAGCTTTGGATCCTGGGCCTATTATTCCCGTTTTATCCGACAGAATATGCTGGAAGTACTGCGCCAGGATTATGTACGGACCGCACGAGCCAAAGGACTTTCAGAAGTTCGAGTCATAATCAGGCATGCTTTCCGAAATACGTTAATACCCGTAATGACTCTGTTTGGCATGTTACTTCCCGCGATTCTTGGTGGATCGGTTATATTAGAGTATATGTTTAATTGGCCGGGGATGGGCAGACTGTTTTTCGATTGCATGATATCCCGCGATTATCATACTCTAATGGCTCTTACTTTTATATCGGCTTGTTTGGTATTAATGGGTACTTTACTTTCAGATTTGAGTTACGCCATAGTGGATCCACGCATAAAATATGACTAAAATAGCTGATAAGTTTAATTCTCAAACGACGTCTCAGGCCTACTGGCGCTGTGCATGGCGCCGATTACGCCGTAATAAACGAGGTATGGCCGGGTTGTGTTTTGTGATTGGCATGTGTCTAATATCGCTTTTTAGTCCTCTGCTGGCAACTAATCAACCTATTGTATGTAAGTACCAGGGTAAATGGTATTTCCCGGCTATTGTCGAGATTTTCCAGTCACGCAGTACCGGAGTGCATTGGATAAAGAAAAGCCCGCCATTTAATCTACCGCAATTCAATGCCAAAAAAGAACTTGATCCTGAAGATTTGGCAATCTGGCCTTTAATTTATTATAGCGAATATGAGCAAACAGATGATTTTCTTGCCACCCCCTCTGCCGAACACTGGCTGGGTACGGATGATTTAGGTCGAGACCTGGCCGCGCGTATAATCCATGGTACAACGATTTCGATAAAAGTCGGGTTTGTTTCTGTCGGAATTGCAGCCGTCATTGGCATCCTGCTGGGAGGACTGGCCGGATATTGGGGTGGATGGGTGGACATCATTATCAGCAGGATTATTGAAATAATAATATGTTTTCCGGTTTTCTTTTTGATACTGGCGATTATGGTTTGGTTAAAACCAAATATTATTAATGTCATGATTGTAATTGGTTTAACCCGCTGGACCAGCATTGCTCGTTATGCGCGAGGTGAATTTATTCGAATAAAAGGGCAGGACTATATAATCGCTGCCAGAGCTCTTGGGATAAGAGATTCAAAGATCATGTTTCGACATATACTGCCTAATGCGTTAACACCCGTATTAGTGAGTATTACCTTTGGTATTGCAAACGCTATTCTTGTAGAAGCAGGACTTAGTTGGCTGGGTTTTGGGGTACAAGCCCCGGCTCCATCCTGGGGTAATATTCTAAGGACGGCTTATGAAACTTTAAGAATAGCGCCACATATGATGTACCCGCCATGTATTGCAATCTTTCTTGCTGTTATGTCATATAATCTCTTCGGTGATGCGCTGCGGGATGCGATTGATCCGCGATTGAGGAGTACTACATGAGTGAGAATAACCTCCTGTTATCGATAAAGGACCTAAAGGTCTCATTCTATACCGACGAGGGGGAAGTTCGGGCCGTGGATGGGGTATTTTTTGATATGCGCAGAGGCAAGACCCTGGCACTGGTGGGTGAGAGCGGATGCGGAAAAAGTGTAACTGCCCTTTCCATATTGAGACTCATTCCTGACCCGCCGGGAAAAATCGTGTCCGGCGAGATATTCTTCCATGATAAAAATCTGCTCAAACTGAGCGAAAGAAAGATGCGCTCTATCCGGGGTAATGACATTGCCATGATCTTCCAGGAACCGATGACCAGCTTGAATCCGGTCTATACCGTGGGCGACCAGATTGTAGAGGCCGTTGAACTGCACCAGGATAAAAAAGGCCCGGCCGCATGGGAACGGGCTACTGAAATGCTGCGTCTGGTGGGGATTGCCGACCCGGCCCAGCGCGTAAAGGAATACCCACACCAGATGTCCGGCGGAATGCGCCAGCGCGTGATGATCGCCATGGCACTAAGCTGCGATCCGGACCTCCTTATCGCCGATGAACCGACCACCGCCCTGGATGTGACCATTCAGGCCCAGATCCTGGACCTGATCAGGCAACTCCAGCAGCGCAATACCATGAGTGTACTCCTGATTACCCATGACCTGGCCGTAGTGGCGGAAAATGCCGACGACGTGGTGGTCATGTACGCCTCTAAAATCATGGAAAAGACGTCCGTAAATGAACTTTTTGATAAGCCCATACATCCTTATACCCAGGGACTGCTGCGCTCACTGCCGCGCCTGGATATCAAAAAAGAACGCCTGGAAGTGATCCCCGGCACGGTGCCCGACCCGCTGCATTTTCCCCCGGGGTGTAAATTTCATCCACGCTGTCCTTATTGCAAAGCCGGCC
>JAFGHE010000229.1 GCA_016930295.1 Sedimentisphaerales bacterium | reverse complement strand
GCGCCACAGGCACTGCCGTACATCTGGGCAGTATCCACCAGTTTGTCAGCCTGCATGGTCAGGGTTAAATCAATAAAGAATTTATCATTGGTTTCCTTGGCCCATTTGAGGGCTTCCGGGCCCACTCCCATCTGGGTGAAACCATAGGATGGACCATAATGGGTCAGATCGGTTGAGGCGATACAGACCACCTTTTTATCGCAGGCGCCCAGGGCCCGGGCCACTGCCTGGCCGATCTCAGGGGCCTGTGCCATGGGAGGTACCATCAAAGGGACAATTTTGGCCTGATTAAATAGATATTGGATAAAAGGTATCTGCACCTCAATGGAATGTTCCCGGCTGTGCCCGCCGGTATCTGTGGAAATAAAATCAGTCCCCTCATCCAGAATAGCATCCGCCAGGTCCTCATCGATATCTATCGTACCCAGGGGAGTGCCCCACTGGCCGACATCATACAGCAGGCCCCGCCGGGCCATGACTGTATGAACCGCTCCGAATATTACAAAGGTATCCACGCTCTGCTGCTGTTTGATGGAGGCAAAAACCAGCCCGGCCAGATCGCCACTGAAAACCCAGCCGGCATGAGGGACAACCCCGGCCACAATGGTTTCCGGTATCTGGGCATCTATCGGCCCCTCTGGAAGCAACTGCCTGATATGTTCCTGGCAGGCCTGCGGCGATGCCTCATAAAACTGTCCTGCCACCGCTGCCATTCGAACCGACATATTTTGCTCCTTAAAAAATGTTGACAAATGAATCTAAATTGGGTAAATTCTTTAGTTTTAATGATATATGCAAAGTGTATCATTATTGGCCCTATGTGACAATACAATTATTTTAAGGAAAATTTGTAAGGATTTGACGATATGATCAAAGCTACAGAAATGAAAAAGGGTATGGTAGTAGTAGTGGATGGAAACCCTTGTTTTGTCCTGGAATATCAACATGTTAAATTGGGTAAAGGCGGCGCCGTTCTTCAGACAAAACTCAAAAATGTCGAAGATGGCACTATCGTTACCAAGCGCATCCGATCGGAAGAATCGCTGGAACAAGTCTTCGTGGATAAACAAAAATACGAATATCTGTATTCCAACGGCGATGAGCATGTATTCATGCACAAGGAGACCTACGAACAAATCACCCTGAATACTGACGCCTTTGGTGACGGCCACAAATATGCCAAACCCAATATCGATGTGGAAATCCATACCCTCAACGGCAAACCGCTGGAAGTTGTCATGCCCAACTCCGTGGAACTGGAAATTGTCGATACCCCGCCCGCCATTAAAGGCGCCACGGCTACGAATCAATATAAAAAGGCCACCATGGAGACCGGTGTTATTGTGTCTGTGCCACCTTTTGTGGAAAACGGCGAGTTGATTCGAGTCGATACACGCACCGGAGAATATCTGGAACGTGTAAAAAAATAATATTTGACAGATGAACAACGATTAAAAATAATAAAACCCAGATGCAGGGGATAGTCTTATAGCTCGGCCGGTTGAACCGGCCGTTTTTTTGCGCAATTCTAACCTCCTCCGGCAATTTATGTTACAGGGCATACTTCCCATTTACATATAAACTTTTTACCTTTAAACACCGATAAATCATCGGGATAAGGCTCAGATATTTATTCTTGCAAATTATCGGAACTTCAGGTAAAATATATATATTATCTATGTTCTTTTCTAGAATGGTTTTTGTAACGGCTTATAAAGGAGAAAGTTATGTCAAGGTCGAGAAAATGTAACTCTGTAATGACAGCTCTGTCTATCTTGTTTTTCGTGATTTATGCGCCCTGTCTTTTCGCAGCAGATCCTTGTATTAGGCCGGATAACGGCACAGGAACAGTTACCCTGCCCCCCATTGGGTGTGATTATACCAGTCCGGATGAGGTCTATGAGATTATCGACGGGCTCCCGCCGGGAACTACGATTGAGCTTGACGGCCCGCTAACTGATTTTGTCTGTTGCGGGGATCAATGCCCCATGTGTTCTCTTGCCCTGGCGCCGGGTCAATGTGAAACGGCAGGCGGCACTCTGGGTGGTAACGTCCATTGCTTTGAAGCAAGCCTTGATTTGGATGTTAGCGGTACGGGCGACCTTTATGGTTACACCCGCCATCTTTATATCCCGGTTTTTGTCGAGGTCCATACTGCGCCGCGTAATCCCGGCGATCCGGTCCAGATGTTTTCGGCTGTTATGTATCGTCTTTATGGTGAACTGTTCGGTGATCCTGACTTTTGTACGCTTCGAATAACAGCGGGTACCGACTTTGGTCTGCCAGGTCCGGGCGAAACGACTTTAACCGAACTCCCCAGCGGAGATTTCAATGTGGATAGTTTTTTTGACATCACTTACCAGATAGAATTTGAAGGCTGTCCCGGCAGCCCTCTGGATGGTTATGCAGGAACAACAACCGGGACGATCCACATAGAGACCGGTACGGAGCCGCTGTTATGTGAACCTACCCCGGATGGCAGTGCGTGCAATACGGTTGTATGTCCGGAGACAGGCCAGGAATGCATGCCGTCGGAGGTAAATTTTGATCCTGCCACAGGCGCCATTACCTACCTCGAGTGTGATTGCCGTAATGAAGATGACTGCCAGATAGATTTATCCCAGGTCAATCCTGGTTATGATTGTATTGTGCCGGATAACGGGTCAGGCACCATAACCATGCCGCCGGTTGGCTGTGATTATTCCAGTCCGGAAGAAGTGTATATGATCATTGATGGGCTCCCGCCCGGAACCACTATCGAGTTAGACGGCCCGCTGAAAGACTTTATCTGCTGCGGGGATCAATGTCAACTATGTTCACTTCCTCTGGGTCCGGGCGAATGTGAAACGGCAGGCGGCACACTGGGAGGTGACGGCCACTGCTTTGAAGCTACCCTTGATTTAGTAGTTAGCGGTACCGGTGACCTTAACGGCTACAACCGGCATCTTTATATCCCGGTTTTCGTCGAGGTCCATACCGCATCGCGAAATCCCGGTGATCCGATCCAGACATTTTCAACTGTTATGTATCGTCTGGAGGGAGAACTTTTCGGTGATCCAGACTTTTGCACGTTTCGGATAGAAGCCGGCAACATCAATGGTCTGCCAAGTCCGGGTGGAACGACTTTAACGGAATTACCCAGCGGCGATTTTGCAGTTGACAGTTTTTTTGACATTACCTACCAGATAGAGTTCGAAGGCTGCCCGGGCAGTCCTCTACAGGATTATATGGGAACCACCACTGGCACTATACGGGTGGACACTGGCACCAGCGAGCCGGTACCCCCCACCTGTGCCGGCAGCTGCGATGTCTGTGACTTCTGTTTTGAAATCGTTACTGTAAATCCCGACGATTCCATAACTGTAAGCTGTAACTGTGTGCCGGACGCGGATTTGAACCGGGACGGTATTGTCAATATAAAAGACCTGGCTATCATGGCCACCCAGTGGCTCACCACTCGCGATATGCCATAGCCCATAGCCTATCATCATCAAACATTAAGGGCTGTAAGAATATACTTACAGCCCTTTCTCTTCCGGGTGGCATGCTCAAGCCCGACTCTGGCGGGCCTGGAAATGGCTTTCGTAGGATATAAACATTAACAAGCAAAACGCTGTGCGTATTCCTCTTCCAGCCGCTTTTGGTGTTTGGATTCCTCACAAGCCAAACTTTTCAATATTTTTTTATACGGCCGGTCCTTTACCTTTTTGGCCAGGTCGCGGTATAATTTATGGGCTGCCTCCTCACACCGGATGCCCAGCAGGTAGGCCTTCTGGAGTTCGGGATTATCACTGTCTTGCGACTCCAGTTCCAGGCCATGCACAGTATAATCGGCCAGTTTCATATACACGGTATCGCCCGGCTTAAGTCCTTCCTTTATATCCTGTTTGATGGCCTTGAGCTTTTCCTTATGACTACGTTCCATATCGGCAAAATTCAACATCACGGCCCGGAGCGACTTATCCCCCACCTGCGCCGCCAGATCACGATAATACTCAAACGCCTTCTCCTCCTCCCGAATCGCAAAATCCAATATCTTTAACAAACCTTCTTTTGTTTCCATAATAAATAACCCAATAACTATTTACGCAGATAATGATTAATTATTACAGCCGCAGTGAACAGGAACATCATTTTTAATGCCCAGTATTGTATACGTTGATTAATTGGCTTTTTTGTAGGTAATGGATGTCCGCGACCGATCAGAAGTTCCTCAATCTCACCAAGCCAGGCCATGGCTATAATTGCAGGCACAATTAAGATCGTACTAATGGCAGCAAATATGAGATATAAGAATATATCGAAGCCGGAAAAACCAAATAGAAACCCCTGAACGATTGCGGCTGCCATCCCAATACTACAAAATATACACGGAAAAACAATATATCTGGCTATTCGATAATGCTTTAACAGAGTTTCGATTGAAACTTCATCATCGTATTTCCGTAACGTAATATTTAACTTCTTCCACCACATAAATAATAATTAGGATAAGCTTCTTTGATGATATAATCCTATCTGGTATAAGGCATCGTATCCCGCTTTTTGAGCGTTACGAACCAGGCCTTCTAATATGTTTTCCATATGATCATAAGTATGTTCATCCCAGCCGGCCTTGTACCAGTATAAATAGGCCTCAACATGGCGGCCGGCTTTTTCTGCTTCTTCAGCTTCGGATTTCCAATAATTATACACTCCATAAATATCATTACCCAGTACAGCCTGAATATATTTATCCTCCAAAATATACCCAGGTAATATATCCTTCATTTCATACAATTTTTGGGAACAATATTTATTTACTCCATTACCTGAATATGTACTCCATGTTTGAGTAAAATGTGCTGTAGTCCCAAATGCCTGAGTTCCTTTATAATAATAGCTCAACTAATTCCTTCTTTTTTGTCTCATCCAAATTTGTATAAGATACGGCCCATTGGGCAAATGTTAAATCCACACTTTCTTCATCATCTTCGGAATTGCTGGTTACAAAATCAAAAATCAACACCTCGTACAAATTCAGGCCATAAGGCATCCAGTAACATCCTTCATGACTCCAGTTCATCATCTCTCTTACTGAACCATCTGGTGAAAATCTTATACATATACAATCACCACATCCGTTACCAAGGACAGGCTGACTATCAGGAACCATTAAACCTCCCCATATAGTTGATGAATCAGGATCGAGAAGATTCTCGGGGCTAATAGGTTCACCAAAGTTTGCATAAATCGTGTTTTTCCAAATTTCCTTATCTAACCAGTCTCTCAAATCAACAGGTAATTTAACTTTGAACTGTTCAGCAAGTTTACTAGACCATGTAGTATTCATAAATACTCCTTATCTTATATTTTCTCTAATAATGCAGTTCGGCTCATGGATATTTTGGGTGTTTCCAGAAGTTTAAAACCATGATCCCGAGCCAGGGAAATTGTTTCATCGAACTCTGTAGTGGTTACATGACCTTTAGGTTCCACAAGTAGTAACTTCCCCTGTATCTTCACAGCCTGGCTTACATGATGGAAGAACGATGCCGGGTCCGGAACTTCATGCACTACGGCGGAAGCCAGGGCAAAGTCGATTCTGCCCTGGAGGTCTTCGATGTTGAGGCTCTCCGGGGAGCATTGCCTGATATCCATTCTATCGATCAACTGCTTTTTTTGTGCCCTTTTTTTGAGGACCTGGACCATCTTTTCCTGCAGGTCCACGCAATACACCCGTCCCCCCTGCCCCACCATCCGGGCCATGGCCAGGGAGAAAAATCCCATGGCACACCCCAGATCCAGCACCTGCATCCCCTGCTTGATATACGGGTCCAACATAGTATCCGGATTCTGAATCAGCTTCCTTAACGGGCTGGCCAGCAAATACCCCACCCAGACAGGACATAAATCTTTAGCCATCTATTTTAATTCCCATTACATTATCATCTGAATTTAAGTATTCACTGATTGTATAATATTATTATAATACTATCAATGGACAATACTACCAATAGAATTATAGACGCTAATTTCAATCGGGCGCGGGAGGGGTTGCGCGTGATGGAGGAGTTTTGCCGGTTTGGGTTGAATGATTTGCATCTGAGCGGGATAGCCAAGGGGATTCGGCATGATTTGTGCCAGGTGATAAAGCAGATTCCGCAAAAGGATTTGCTGCATAGCCGGGATATTATCGGGGATGTGGGGACATTGATAACTACGGCCAGTGAGATCAAGCGTCAGGATGAAGCCGATGTGGTCCGAGCGGCAGCGATGAGGCTTACGGAGGCGCTGCGGTGTCTGGAGGAATATACCAAGATGGATTATGCCGGGGTGGCCGGGGAGATAGAAAAGCTCCGATACCGGGCCTATGATCTGGAAAAAAGGTTGCTGCTCCGGGCTAAGCCGGTTAAGACTTTCGCCGGGGTCAGGTTATATGTCTTGCTGACCGAGAGTCTATGCAAATTACCAATTCTGGAAACCCTCCGACAGGTACTCTCCGGCGGGGCTGATTGTATTCAACTGCGGGAAAAGGACAAATCGGATGCTGACCTGCTGAAGCTGGCTAAGGAAATCTCCAGACTATGCCATGAGGCCGGGGCTTTATTCATTATGAATGACCGGCCGGACCTGGCAGTTCTGGCAAATGCCGACGGCGTTCATCTGGGCCAGAATGACATGCCCATTGCCCAGGCAAAAAAAATCCTGCCCATTCACATGATTGTGGGAAAAAGCACGCATAATCCGGCAGAAGTACAAGCCATCATAGCCGAAAGCCCTGACTATATTGCCGTGGGAAGTGTATTTGCCAGCCCTACCAAACCTGAGGTGGAGTGCTGTGGAATAAAACTGATCGAGCAGGTCAGAGCCCTTTACAACGGCCCTGTTATTGCCATAGGAGGAGTAACCCCTGAAAATGCCCAAGAGGCTATCACCGCCGGCGCCGGCGGCGTAGCCGTATGCCAGGCGGTTATTTCCAGTCAGTCGCCACAGGCTGCCTGTGAGATGTTAAAACACAAAGTATCCTGATATAATAACTTACCATTGCGACCATAATAAACGTAATTCATTAACCTTAAAATACTTAACAAAATTAGCGATAATTGCCGGCCCTGCCGATGAAGTATATGATAATTAACTGAACCGTATAGATTTAAACGTCGTATTGAAATAAAGATCGGATAACATTTGAATCAGATCACTGACGAACAATTAATGGAGTTATCCCTTACAGGCGATAAAAAAGCATTTAATCGCCTGGTGCGACGGTATGAATCGGAATTATATAATTTTCTTTATAAGTTTCTGGGCCAGAAATCGTTAGCGGAAGATGTCTTTCAGGAAACATTTTTACAGGTTTACCTTTCAGCCCATACTTTCAATACGGGCAGGCGATTTCGACCTTGGGTTTATACCATTGCAGCGAATAAGGCGCGAGATCTGTTACGCAGCCGGAGCCGCAGGCCGACGATACAGATAACCTCTTCTGATGAGGATACCAGCGACACAGATATCTGGCACAATCTGCTTAAGGACGAAATAACACCGGACCAGATTCTCGAAAAGGAACAACAAAAACAACTGGTACAAAAAATTGTGGCCGAAATGCCTGATAATCTCCGTGAGATACTGATTCTGGCTTACTTTAAACAGTTGTCATATAAGGAGATGGCAGAAATTCTGGATATCCCGCTGGGTACGGTAAAATCCCGCTTGCATTCTGCGGTAGCAAATTTTGCAAAAAAATATAAGGAAGCAAACAAATAGCGATCCACAGCGTATCAATAACAGGCAAAGAAAAGTGGTTTTTTCTGTAACGTCTTTTATCTGTTGAAGTTACCGGACTTTTAAGGAAGATCGAAAAAGTGTCATGGATAGATCAGAACTGGACAATTTAAAACGCCTGATGGATTACCAGTTACATCTGGATGATCCCAGGCAAAGACAGCAGACCGAAGAACTGCTCGACAAGGATAAACAGGCTCAGAAACTCAATGATTCCCTCAAACAGATTCTGGACCCGTTGGGTAGTTGGTCGGATGAGCCGGCACCGGAGGGGCTTGCCGACCGCACTTTGGAACTGATCACCCAGCATGAACAGGCACGAACCATGGCCGCGGCGTCAGAGGCTATTGCCAGGCGCCAGGACTCCGGATATCACCAGAGACGTGACCGGCACAGCCGGGTACGCTGGGTCCTGGGTAATCTTCGTGACCTGGTGACGGTAGCGGCATGTCTTATGTTAGCGGTTACCGCCCTGCGACCGGGATTGCAGCATGCACGCCAGCGTTCCAATCAAATACAGTGCGCCAAAAATATGGCCATGACCTCTCAGGCACTGTATGAATATGCCCAGGATAACAATAATATGTTACCCAATGCCGGTTATACCCCCGGATCAGTATGGTGGAAAGTCGGAGCAGAAGATAAAAACGACAATTCCAATACCAGAAATGTTTTTCTGTTAATCAAAGGGGATTACCTGCCCCCGGAAACTTTTATCTGTCCGGGCAGCAAGAAGAAACCTAGTTTTCGTATTAAAATTGATCCTGAACTACTGGCAAAACTGCAGGATTTTGCCAGTCGGGAACAGGTCAATTACAGCTTTCGCCTGTTTATTGACAAAAAATATCTGGATCATACCGGACAGAAACTCTCTGACGGATTGATCATGGCAGATCAAAATCCCCTGTTTGCCGACTTTGACATTGACAGACAGAAAGAACTGGATCTGACCGTTGACCCCTCCCTGTTACGCGTCAATTCACCCAATCATGGGGGGATCGGTCAAAATATCCTTTATAATGATGGTCACGTCGATTTTACCAGTGCTCGTCATATGGGCCCGAGCCTGGATGATATTTATACGATCAAAGATGTCAATCGTTATCATGGCACTGAACTGCCTGCTGATAATGACATCTTTATTGCCCCCTAAATAAAGCACCTCTACAGCATTTCCATTCTTACTATCCTTACTTTGAAACTCCGATATATATTTTATACCGTATGATGCGCACAGATAATAACTGACTCATTCTCTGGTTAAGACCCGGAAGACATTGAAGCTCACTAAAACAAAAACGCTTTAGTCTAGATTGGCACGGGTTCTGACAGGAAAAGCTGTTTGGCCTGACCCACCAGATAGAAACTTCCCGTGATACAAATCAAATCGCCGGTACTTATCGCAGGTTTGGCGATACGCAGGGCTTCCTTTAGATTGGCAGAGGTCTGACACATCTTACTGCATATCTCCGTGTACATCTGGGCCAGATCATCCGGGTAAATGGAACGGGGAGAGTTGACCCGCGTAAATATCACCTTGTCTGCACCGTATTGCAACTGTTCCAGCATTCCCTTGACATCCTTGTCCTCGCAGCAGCCAAAGATGACAATCATGGAATCATAGGGTATATGCTGGCCCGTGGCCTGAATCAGGGCCCGGATACTGGCGGCATTATGGGCGCCATCAACCATAATCCGAGGGTCTTCACATATCATTTCCATCCGGCCGGGCAGTTTGGTATTGGCCAGACCGCTGATAGCCTGGTCATCATTGATATCATAGCCACGGCTTTTAAGGCAATCCAGTAAAGACAGGGCCAGTCCGCAATTGATTGCCTGATGCTCACCATACACTGGAACAGGAAGATGTTCAAATTTACTGGTAGAGGTCGTCAGGCAGATACGATTATGAGGTCCCAACGATCGGGACGATTCAAATCGACAGGAAAAATCAATGTCCTTGCCCGTAAAACGCAGCGGGGCGCCTGCCTGACTGGCTTCCCGTTTGAGGACGCGCATGGTTTCGTTATCCTGCATGACCGAAACGGCGGGAATACCGTTCTTGAAAATACCGGCCTTTTCCTTGGCAATTTTGCCCAGGGAATCGCCTAACAGATGCTGGTGATCCAGGCTGATACTCGTAATCCCCACCACTTCCGGATTGATTACATTGGTGCTGTCGAGTCTGCCGCCCAGCCCTGCCTCTATCACGGCAAAATTAACCTTGGCATTGGCAAAATGCAAAAAAGCAAGGCCGGTTAAAATTTCAAAAAAGGTTGGCGGATCATCACTCATCTTTTTTACTATCGGCGCTACCTTCTTAACCAGACGTACCATGGCGGCTTCACTGATTATTTTACCGTTAATCTGAATTCGTTCACGCAGGTCCAATACATGCGGAGATGTGTACATCCCGACCTTGTACCCGTTCGAGATGAGCATCTCAGAAAGCATCATGCACGTTGACCCTTTGCCCTTGGTACCGGCTATATGTACACAGGTCAGTTTTTCATGAGGATTCCCTAAACTCTTGAGTAATTTCTCCATACGATCAAGATTAAAGGTGTCCTTGTTATAACGCAAACGCTTGGCGGATTCGTAGTTCGTGTTGCTGAACAGGAACGACAATGCAGTCTTATAGTTTTTTATTGTCATAGTCTTCTGTCTGGTCGTTGCCATTAGGGAACTCCCTGGATTAAAAGGTGTGCTCCATAAGCATAAAAAAAACAGCCAGCGTATAGTTAATACGCTGTGCCAATTCTTATTATAAACTTGTTGAAATAAAAATCAAGCTTTTTGTTTGGACCACCTCTGAGGTTCCAGCCATCAAAAATATAAGTCATTTTATTATAATATGTTATGATAATTATTATTATCTGAAAGCTAACAGTGCCAATACCTGCTTACAAAACAATTACAAATATATTACATCTACAAAACATTCTGTTTTAAT